>JANWHO010000309.1 GCA_025450375.1 Chloroflexota bacterium | reverse complement strand
AGTTGCTCGGCATTAACAACAATGGCGCGGAGGCGGGCTACTATCAATACGGGCCGAGCAGCGCCCCCATCTTTGTCCCGTACGTTCGTCAGGCCGATGGCTCCTTCGTACTGCTGCCGATCGCCAATGCCCAGGCGACCAGCCTCAACGACCACGGGTTGGTCGGCGGTTTCTACAACGACAGCGCGGGCAACGCGCATGGCTTCCTGTGGCAGTCCGGCGCCCCGAAGACCATCAATTATCGTGGCGCGGTGGCCACCCAGATCCTCGGCGTGAACAATCTCGGTCTGGCGGTCGGCTCCTATACCGACAGCAAGAAAGTCACGCACGGCTTCACCTACAACACGGTCACCAAGAGCTTCACCCGGATCGACGCCCCCGGATCCTCCGCGACCGTGGTGAACGGGGTCAATCGGCTCGGCTGGCTGGTCGGGTTCTACACCGCCACCGGCGGCAGCACCAATGGAAACACTATCGGGTTCGTCGCCAAGCCCAACGCCCAATAACAGGCTGGCTCGCGGCGCGGCGTCACCGCCGGACGGAATGAGTCGACGCAGCGCCCCGGATCTTTCGCGAAAGATCCGGGGCGCTGCTATTGGAGATCGTCCCGTTGCTCCCACTCAGCCTTGCTCAGCGCGTAGTCGACCCCGTCTTGCTCCGGCCCTTCCGGGAGGTGCGGCCACGGGTCGTCGAAGCGGAAGGTTCGCACCAGGGTCAGGCCCGCCTTCTCCATCACCCGCCGGGAGCCGTAGTTTACCCGATCCGCGGTCGCGACCACCCGCTGAACCCCAAGCTCGGTAAATCCCTTGCGGATCAGCGCCCGCGCGACCTCCGTCCCGTAGCCCTTGCCCCAGGCCGCTTTGCGGAGCCGGTAGCCAAGCTCCACTTCGTCGGGGGCGGCGCCTTCGGGCGGGTGGAATGCAAACCATCCCAGAAACTCTCCGGTGCTCTTTTCGATGGCCGCCCAATAGCCGAATCCTTCGGAACGCTCGTAGTAACGGAGGAACCTGGGCAGCACCTCGTTCTGGATCACGTCGCGGGGAGTAGGTGTGCCGCCGCTGATGAAGCGCATGACCTCGGGATCGCTATCGAGGTCGGTCAGGTTGTCCACGTCGGCCGCCGTGAACCGGCGCAGCACCACTCGGTCGGTTTCCAGGAAGATCCGCATCGCTCAATCCCTCTGGCCCCGCTGCCGCCGTGGGCAGTGTAGCCACCCCCGCAATCTCGGCGCGGATCGGTTGGATCCGCTCCTTGATCCTACAGTGGCGGGTTTGGTAGCGGAGCCGCCCTCTTGTTTTGCGTGGATATGTCGAAACATGATATGAAAGCGGTCGGACGCATGGGCCCGACGCTTGCTCGTCGAACAAGGAGGACATCCCATGGCGATCCCATCCGTAGCGGCAGGTGCCGTGCGCGTCGCGCCGGCGCCGGTGCAGGACGCTCCTGTATCGGCCAAGAACGCGCCGCCGGCCGCGCCCGCGACCCAGGCGGCCTCGGTCACCATTTCCCATACCGCGAGACTGGTCGCGGCGGCAAGCACACCGCCGGCCGCGGCCAATGACGCCCTGAAGGCGGCACGGGCCGCCGTAGCGCATGGGGCGGCTACCACGCAGTCAGCGGCCCCCCAAACGACGACCAGTCAGTACGCGGCGAAAGTGCGGGCAGTATTGGCCCGGGGCGGCACTACCGATCTCACGCGGATCATGTCGTCTCTTGGCATTCCTCAGGCTGAGCAAGTACGGGTTGCCGAAGCACTGGGAACCACGCCGAAGAGCGCCTCCTGAGGCTGGGGCACCGCGGATCGGACGGATCGGACCGATCCGTCCGATCCGTCCGATTTTCCCGGGTCATCCACTGCGTGGCCGCCATCATTCGTACCGGACTCGCGGGTCGATGAAGGCGTAGAGCACGTCCACCACGATGTTGGCCCCCAGGATCGCCACGGCGCCGAACAACACCGTGCCCATGATCAGCGGCACATCCAGGTTGGTGATCGCCTGCCATGCCTGTTGGCCAATCCCCGGCCAACTAAAGGGCACCTCGATCAGCAGCACCCCAGAGAGGAAGAAACCAATGTCCAGGCCCAGTTGGGTGATCAGGACGTTGGTGCAATTGGGGAAGGCGTGGCGGATCAGCACCTTCCAGCGCGGCACGCCCTTGGCACGAGCGACCCGAATGTAGTCGGAGCGCAGCACGTCCAGCATGGCGGTGCGGAGGAGGCGCGCGTAGAACGCGGCGCCCGAGAGCCCGAGGGCCAGGGCCGGCAGGAACAGATACAACGGCAGCGGGTCGCCGGTACCGCCGCTCTCGAACAGACCCAGCTTATACCAGACGATGAAGATGAGCAGGTAGCTCAGCACGAACGGCGGCGTGGAGAGTCCGACCAGGGTGAAGGTACTGCCGGCCCGGTCCACGATCCCGCGCGGTCGGGCGGCGGCCACAATGCCGATCGGCACCCCGAGCAGCAACTCGAAGAAGACGCCGCCCGCCGCCAACTCGGCGGTGGCCGGCACCCGATTCATGATCGCTTGCAGCACCGGGATGTGCAATTGATAGGAGGTGCCCAAATCGAGGTGAACCAGCCGCCACAGGTAGTCCCCATACTGCACCACCACCGGACGATCTAAACCAAGTTGGTGGCGGATGTTGGCGATGGTGGCCAGGGTGGCGTGAGGGCCCGCGTACAGACGCGCCGGATCGGCGGGGACCAGATAAGCCAGCGCGAAGGTAATGATCGAGATGCCGATCAGTTCGACGATCGTCCAGAGCAGGCGGCGAATCAGATACGGAACCACGCCGTCACTCCTTGTAGGGGTCGAGGGCCTCGCGCAACCCGTCGCCCAGCAGATTGAAGGAAATCACCGTGAGCATGATCGCCACACCCGGACTAAACACCAGCCAGGGCGCCGTGGTCACCGCCTCGTGATTATCGCTGATCATCCCGCCCCAGCTTGGGGTGCCATGAGGCACGCCCACCCCCAGGTAGCTCAGTCCTGCCTCGAAGAGGACGGTGGTGGCGATCCCCAGCGAGGTGTAGACGGCCAGGGTGGAGAAGAGATGGGGGAAGATATGGCGGATCAGGATCGCCAGTTCGCTCTGGCCCACCGCCCGAGCCGCCTCCACGAAGTCGCGTTCGCGCAAGGCGAACACCTGGCCGCGGATGATCCGGGCGGTCGCGGTCCAATAGACAAAAATAATAATGCCAATCACGGTGGTGATGCTGGGCGTGAGGACCGCGACCAGGGCCAGGGCCATCAGATAGACCGGGAAGGCCAGGAAGATGCCGATAATCCTGCTGATCACCGTATCGACCCAGCCACGGAAGTAGCCCGCCAGCGATCCCATGATCAAGCCGATGATACTGGCCACTCCGTTCCCGATCAGCCCTACCTCCAACGAGACCTGGGATCCGAAAATCACTCGGCTGAGCGCGTCGCGCCCGTTGGCATCGGTGCCGAGCCAGTGACCCGGCGAGGGCGGCAACGGCGCTCCCATCATGGTAGTGCCGTTGGGATCCTCGAACCCTGGGTCGTAGGGGGCGAGGCGTTGGGCGAACATGGCCATGATGATCAGGGCGAGGACGACCGCCGCGCCCACCACCGCGCCCTTGTCGCGGAAAAAGCGGTGGCGGACTCGCGACCAGTAGCCCTGGCCGGATCTGGCGGCCGCCACATCCTCGGAGGGCTCCAGATCGAAACGAGGGACGATCGGAGCATCCAGGATCGGCGGGCCGGGGGTAGGTTCCAGCCCTACCCCCGTTGAAGAGGATCTACCCTCCAAAACTCTCCGGCCTCCCAGGACTAGCTCGACAGCCAGTAGCGGTCGAGCGAGAAGGGCGCCCACATGGGGTGGACGCTGAAGTTCTGGATGCGCTTGGAATGGAGATAGTAGTAGACGTCGTAGAACATCGGGACGGACATGGCGTCGTTGGCGATCAGTTGATCGATATGCAGATACGCGGTCACCCGCGCCGGGCCGGTCGCCATGCCGCGCGCCGCGTTAGCCAGGGTATCGACCGCTGGATTGCAATAGAAGGCGACGTTGGAGCCGCCTGGGACGGCCGAGGCGCACGAGGTAAAACCGTCGACGAAATCCGCCGGGTCCGGATAGTCCATCAGCCAGTGATACGCCTGCATCGGCATGGTGGCCACCGCCGTGCCCTCGGTAACTGTCGGCTTGATATTCACCTTGATCCCGATCTGCTGCAGATCGTAGATCGCCGCGTCAGCCATCCGCTGTTCGTTCGGCGAGGTCGGCACGCCCATGGTGGTGGTGAAACCATTCGGGAAGCCGGCCTGAGCCAGCAGTTGCTTGGCCTTACTGGGATTATAGGGGAAGGGATCGGGGATGTTCCGCCCGGCAAAGCCCGGCAGGCCGGGAGGGAGAATGCCGGTGCCGGGGACCCCACGCCCGTTGATGAAGCGGAGCGCCCGTTGCTTGCTGAGCGCATAAGCCACCGCTTGGCGCACCCTCACATCGGTGAAGGGCTTGACCTTGGTGTTCATGGCGATCATGTAGACGCCGATATCGGTCTGCGTGGAAATCTGCGCCTTCAGGGCCGGGTTGGCGATCACGCTGGGGAACTGGGCCGAGGGAATCACGTCGCCCAGCAGGTCGACCTGGCCCTTCTCCAGTTTGAGCAGGCCCACGCTGTTATCAACCCCGAGCGCGATATGCACCCCATCGACATAGGGGAGACCCTGACGGAAGTAGGTGGGGTTCCGGACCAGTTCCATCTGTTGGCCCTGGATCCAGTCCTTCAAGATGAAGGGGCCGCTGCCTACCGCGTGGACGCCAAAATCCTTGTTCTCGGCATGGTATTGATGGATCACCTTGGGGTCCACGACCATGCTGCAGGGAATCCCGAAAATATAAATGAACGCGGGATACCGTTCGGTCAGGGTCGCCTTGAGCGTGTATTGGTCGGGGGCGCTGATCCCGCTGATATGCGCCGCCTTCCCGGCTTCGTAGGCCGCCGCGCCCTTGAGCTGCACCCAGAGGTAGGTCAGCGGCGAGGCGGTCTTGGGGGCCAACTCCCGCTCCCAGGAGTAGATGAAGTCCTGCGCGGTTACCGGATCGCCGTTACTGAAGGTCACCCCATGCCGCAGATGGAAAGTATAGGT
>JANWHO010000308.1 GCA_025450375.1 Chloroflexota bacterium | reverse complement strand
TGATCGGCTGGTGATCCTGATTTCGCATCATGGGCTCACCACTCTTACCAACGATCGGCTCGCCCCTCACGAGATCGGCGGTCCGCCCCGCGTCCTGGCCGCCGAGTTTCGCGCCACCTTGCACCGCTTCCCCAACCTGGTGCTCTGGATCAACGGCCACACCCACGAGAACCGGGTGCGCCCGCGTCCAGATCCCGCCGAACACGGACAGGGCTTCTGGGAGGTCACGACCTCGTCTCAAATAGACTGGCCATGCCAGATTCGTCTCTTCGAGGTGGTGGACAACGGGAATGGCACTCTGTCCCTATTCACCACCATGGTGGACCACGCCGCCCCAACCGCGGTGGACGACGGGGCCGGATTCTGGCGCCTCGCCGCCCGCCATCGCGAACTGGCGGCGAACGATCCCGACGCTGGCAGTCGCTCAGCCAACGCCGGCACCGTGCTGGACCGCAACGTGGAGTTGGTGGTGCGCTCACCGCTCAACACATAGCCTCCGCCGTTGCGGGATGCCGACTATGGTGGAACAGGGCCTCCGGCTGAGGCCGGATGGCAGGAACGAATCGGCTGAGGCCGGGTGCAGCCCATTGCATTGGCGCCTGCGAGCCCCTCGCCCGTATGTGACAGCGGCGTTCTATCGTTGGCCCTTCTCCTCTTCCGGGAGGGGAGTGGCCCGGAGCGTCATAGCGAACCAGACGGCCGCGGCGGCGTAGCACCCGGCGCCCAGAAAAATCGGCGTCTTCAGTTGATGATGGTCAAGCAAGTAGCCGGTCAACGAGGGCAGCAGGGCATTGGCGATGCTCCAGCATCCGAGAGTCACGCTGGTCGCGGTGCCGCGCACCCGAGGGTCCACCGCTCCTTGCAAAAACGAGTGCTGGGCCGGCCACTGCATGGACACCAGCGCGGATCGGCACACGTACAGCAAGCCGGCCAGACTTACTCCCCCGGCAAACGGTACCCCCACCATGAACAAGAGGCTGGAACTGGCGGCAAACAGGATTACGCCCGCGACCCCAATGCGGCGGGCAAGCCAGGGCACCACCATGATCAAGGGGAGGCCCGCCAATTGGGCGGCGGAAAACCAGGGCGCGATGGCGGCGGCCGTGGTGTGAAAACTCAACTGAAACCACAGGGGAAGCAACTGGACCACCAACCCGAGGCCGGCGCCTTGCAGGGTGAAGAATACCGCCAGCTTGAGGATGAGCGGGAATGCGGTTCGGGTGGCCTTCCCGGTGGCTCGGCGCGGCTGCTCGGGCGTCGTTCGGTGAATGGAGTACCGCTCATGCACGGGCAGCAGGGCGGCCGTGGCGCCCATGCTGACCAGCAGGCAAAAGACGAACAGCCAGCGGTCGGCGGTAAGGCCGGCCATCAGATGCGCGCGGGCCAGAAGGGCGGGGAGGGCGGCCAGCAGTGAACCCAGCCCCATGGCGGCTACCCAGGCAACTTCATTATAGGCAAGCATGGAAGTGCGCCGCGCCGGCTCGACGGTGCCGGCGAGTATGGGGTTGAAGGTTGCGGTGACCAGTCCTCCGCCCAGGCCGCCGGAAAAGCCAACCCCTCCCAGGATGCTGGCTACCACGAGCCATGGCGTGGCGGTGGAGAGAAGAAAAATCAGATAGCCCACGGCGGGGAGCGCGGTCCCGGCCAGGAGGAAGCGCCTGCGCCCAAAGCGATCCGCTGCCGGACCGATCACCACCAAGAGGCCCGAGGAGGCGATACCCGCCACGGTAAAAATGTTCCCGATCAAGAGAGAATGCATGCCAAGGTCATGCAGATAGAGGGGATAGAAAACGAGCAGCAACCCAATCGGCAGTGAGCCGAGGAACATGGAGAGCAGCATAAGCCGCGCCTCTCGCGGCATTGAGCGTCCTCCATTTCATCCTGCCGGGCGCTAATAGCCGGTAGACATCTACAGGTGTCGGTGGGCGTACAGGCCATGATACAGGAAGAGGCACCCACCCGGAGGTCGTCCCTCTCTCCCGCAACGTGGTACAGTGGGAATCGGCGTCCGCTTCTTTGTGAGACGGTGGGCGGCCGAGTGGGACTGGGAGAGAACGCCATGCTGCAGGTGGACTATCTGGTGGTGGCCGAAGCGTCGCTGGCGGCCAATAACCGCCATTACATCCATGGCACCATTGACGTGTTATGGGCGAGCGGTTTCCCAGTCATTCACCCGGCCTTAAGCATCGCTATCCGCCTCCGCGTTCCCTGGAACGATGCCAATACCCCGTTTCCGATTGAGATCGATCTGGTGGATCCGGACGAGCAGTCCATTCTGCCCGAGCCGCCCCGCGGCACGATCACCATGGGACGCCCGCCCACCGCGATCCCCGGCGAGGATGGGCTGGTACCGCTCGTCTACAATCTGGCCATGCTCCAGTTCCGAACCCCCGGTACCCATGCCGTGGTGCTGCGGGTTGGCGGCGGCGAGTTGCAGCGGGCCCGCTTCCAGGTGCGATTGGTGCAGGGCCAGCAACCAGTGCCTGCTCCCCCCCCACCCTTACAGCAATGGTCGCAAGACCCGCTCCCCCCTCCTCGAATGCCGAGTCCGCCTCCACCACCTCCCGTGAGCGACAACTTTGACGCGCCGCCCGAGCCGCCGCGTCTCCCGTTCCCCTTGGGCCGGCCCGATACCGATCAGCCCACCGATCCCGATGTCCAGCCTCCTCAAGCCTAGAGTGAAGGCGCGGGGCGGGCTGCCGAGGCGGAGGCGATCTTGAGCGTTCTGAGCAGTAAGGTTGGGTGTACCAGCGCCGAGTTCCAGGCCAACGCCCGAGAAAATCTGGCCCTGGTCGAGGATCTGCGGCGCCGCCTCCGCGCGGTGCATGACGGAGGCGGGGAGCGGGCGCGCGAGCGCCATGCCAAGCGCGGGAAGCTCTTCGTCCGTGACCGCGTGGATCTCTTGCTCGACCCCGATACCCCTTTTCTCGAGTTCTCACCCCTGGCCGCCAATGGGCAGTATGACGACGCGGTGCCGGGCGCGGGGATCATCACGGGAATCGGGGTGGTGGAGGGCCTTGAGGTGGTGATCGTGGCCAATGACGCCACGGTCAAGGGAGGGACGTACTACCCGATCACGGTGAAAAAGCATCTGCGGGCGCAAGAGATTGCCCTGGAGAATCATCTGCCTTGCATCTATCTGGTCGATTCCGGCGGTGCGTTCCTCCCCTTACAGGCGGAGGTGTTCCCCGATCGCGACCATTTTGGCCGCATCTTTTATAACCAGGCTCGGATGTCGGCCCTTGGGATTCCTCAACTGGCGGCGGTCATGGGCTCTTGCACGGCGGGTGGTGCCTACGTGCCCGCGCTGAGCGACGAGACGGTGATCGTGCGGGGAACGGGCACGATCTTTTTGGGCGGGCCGCCGCTGGTCAAGGCGGCGACCGGGGAAGAGGTCACGGCCGAGGAGCTGGGCGGGGCCGAAGTGCATACCCGGATCTCCGGTGTGGCGGACCACTATGCCCAGAACGACGAACACGCGCTGGCCATCCTGCGCCGGAGCGTGGCGGGGATCGCTCGGCGCCGCCCCGATCTTCCCTGGCAGCCAGAGGAGCCGGAGCCACCCCTCTACGATCCCGAGGAGTTGGCCGGAGTCGTACCATCCGATTCGCGCCAGGCCTATGACGTTCGCGAGGTGATCGCCCGCGTAGTGGACGGGAGCCGTTTGCATGAGTTCAAGGCAAACTATGGCGCGACCCTGGTCTGTGGCTTTTCCCACATCCACGGCTACCCGGTTGGGGTGATCGCCAATAACGGCATCCTGTTTTCGGAGAGCGCCCTCAAAGCGGCCCACTTCATCGAGTTGTGCGCGCAACGGATGCTGCCCCTGGTCTTCCTGCAGAATATCGCCGGTTTCATGGTGGGGAAGCAATACGAACGCGGGGGCATCGCCAAGGATGGGGCCAAGATGGTCACCGCCGTGGCCTCGGCGCGGGTGCCCAAGTTCACCGTGATCATTGGCGGCTCGTTCGGGGCCGGCAACTACGGGATGTGCGGGCGCGCCTTCGGTCCGCGCCAACTGTGGATGTGGCCCAACGCGCGCATCTCCGTGATGGGAGGACGGCAGGCGGCCGGCACCCTGGTGACAGTCCGGGAAGAGGGACTGAAAGCGCGGGGCCGGGGACTGGGGGACGAAGAACGAGGTGCCCTGGAGGCGGAGACGCTCGCCGCCTACGAGCGCGAGGGCAACCCGTACTATTCCACGTCCCGCCTCTGGGACGACGGGGTGATCGCGCCCGCCGATACCCGGATGGTCCTGGCCCTGGGGATCGCGGCCGCTCTGAACGCTCCCATTGAGCCCACCACCTTCGGCGTATTCCGCATGTAGAGAAGGGAGAGCGGGAAGTGACCAACGGAGCCTATGAGCATCTGAGGGTCGAGCAAGAGGGCGGCATCCTCTGGGTCCGTCTCAACCGGCCAGCGATCTACAACGCCATGGATGGCGCCATGATGGAGGAATTGGCGCGGTGCTTTGGCTCGGTAGGCGGCATTCCCGGCGTCCGAGTCCTGGTGCTGTCGGGCGAGGGATCGGCCTTCTGCGCCGGGGCCGACCTGGAGTGGATGCGGACGGTGGCCGGTCTTGGGATGGAGGAAAATCTGAACGACGCCGGTCTTCTGGCCGACCTCCTGTCGGCGCTGAACACCTGCCCGGTGCCCACGGTGGCGCGCGCCCACGGGGTGATCTTTGGCGGCGGCATTGGCTTGCTGGCGGCTTGCGACCTGGTGGTGGCGGCGGATGACGCCCGTTTTTCCCTTAGCGAGGTGAAACTGGGCCTCCTGCCGGCGGCGATTTCCCCCTTCGTGGTCGCGAAGATCGGCCAGGGTCATGCCCGCGCCCTGTTTTCCAGCGGGGCCCGCTTCGACGCCGAGCGCGCCCTGCGGATTGGCTTGGTCCATCAGATCGCCCCCGCCGCCGAGTTGGACACCGTCCTGCGGGCGACGCTCAAGGATTTTCTGACCGCCGCTCCGCACGCCGCCGCCCAGGCGCGAACCTTGATCAACAAGGTGGCGGGGCGGACCCCAGCCGAGGCGCGGGCGGAGACCACGCAACTGATCGCCCGCCTGCGCGCCGGCCCCGAGGGGCGCGAGGGGATCGCCGCCTTTCTGGAGAAACGGAAGCCGGCCTGGATTGAGGACGGTGCTCTCTAGTGTTCGGGAAGATTCTGATTGCCAATCGGGGCGAGATCGCGGTGCGGATCAGCCGGGCCTGCCGGGAGCTAGGAGTGCGCTCGGTCGCCGTATTCTCGGACGCCGATCGCTGGGCCCTTCATACGCGCCGCGCGGACGAGAGCTACTACCTTGGTCCGTCACCGGCCTCGGACAGCTACCTGCGCCCGGATTTGCTGATTGCCGCCGCGCGCGCGACCCGTGCGGAGGCTATCCATCCCGGCTACGGCTTTCTGTCCGAGAATCCGGACTTCGCCGGGGCATGCCGGGAGGCCGGAATTGTCTTCATCGGCCCTTCGCCCGAGGCGATGCGATTGCTGGGCGACAAGGCGGCGGCCAAAAAACTGGCCCGCGACGTGGGTGTCCCGGTCGTCCCTGGATACGACGGCCCTAGCCAGGATCTCGGCAGCCTCCGGGCCGCCGCCGAGGAGATGGGCTTTCCCCTATTGATCAAGGCAACGGCGGGCGGTGGGGGCCGCGGGATGCGCCTGGTCCAGTCGCGGACGGACTTCGAGGCCGCCCTTGAATCGGCTCGGCGAGAGGCCCAGACTGCCTTTGGGGACGCCGCCGTGCTGTTGGAGCGGGCAATCTCGGCCCCTCGGCACGTTGAGTTTCAGATCCTGGCCGATCAGCAGGGAAACATCGTGCATCTGGGCGAGCGCGATTGCTCGGTGCAGCGCAAGCACCAAAAAGTGATCGAGGAGAGTCCCTCACCCGCCCTGGACCCTACCTTGCGGGCCGAAATGGGCAGCGCCGCCGTGTCGCTCATGCGGGCTGCGAGGTACCAGAACG
>JANWHO010000307.1 GCA_025450375.1 Chloroflexota bacterium | reverse complement strand
TCCATGGCGGCGGCCTCGTACAGCGTAGGGGGAATGCCATTGAGTCCGGCGATGAAGAAGAACATCCAGTAGCCAACCCCAATCCAGGAAGCAATCAAGATGATCGATGGCAGCGCCTGGGTTGGGCTGGAAAGAAATGGCTGAGGGGGGAGACCCACTGCTTCGACGAGACCGTTCAACAAACCGGATTGGGGATCCAGCATCAACTGCCAGATGATTGAGGCGACCGTGATCGAGATCGAAATCGGGATGAAAAGGATGCCGCGGAACACGCCAATCCCCCGCAGCCGCATGCTTACGAGCAAGGCCAACAGCAACGCGAGCATCGTTTGCAAGGGATTGATGATCACATTGAAGAGCACGGTGACGCGCACGGACTGCCAGAAACTCGGATCGCTGAACAACGCGGTGTAGTTGTCACTACCCACGAACACCGTGGACGGAGTCAGCCCGAAGGAAATCGCATAGAAGCTGCGGCCGATGGCGTAGATGGTTGGCACCACGCGAAAGATCACCAGCCCAATGATGGCCGGTAAGAGAAACGCATACGGAACCCACCATTCCCTGCGAGACATTGCCCCTCCTCCAGGGATGGCGTCCTGGTCGGGCATGCCCGACCAGGACGCCGTGGCATTAATGTGGGGCGCGCGCGTACTTCGCCATCGCTCGGTCAACTTTTGCCGCGGCGGCATCGAGCGCCGCCTTGGGAGATTGCCCGGTGCGTATATTGTCGAAGGCTTGAGTCAGGATATCCTGATACTCGTTAAAGCCCGGCGTTACCGGACGTGGTATGGCGGTATGCTGCGCCTCATACGACGTGAGCCGCAGGACATTGTTCGGGAAGGTCGCGAACGAGGGATCCGCATTGATTTTGGCGATCTCCCGATTGAGCGACGGCACCTGTCCGTTGCCCTTCACGAAGACGTCATTACCAGGGCCAACTGTCAGCCAGCGGACGAACTCGGCCGCGGCGGCGATATTGGCGGAATGGCGATTCACCCCTATGTGCCAACTATCGTTCGGAGTAACTACCTTCCCACCCGCGAAATAGGGAGTGGGCGCGAAGCCCCAATTCAAGCCTTTCGCGCCCTGAAAGGTCCCTACATTCCACGGGCCACCCCAGAAGAACGCGGCATGACCGGCGCTGAAAAGATTCGTTGTTTGCGAGGGCGTGGCGCCGACTGGGCTGATCTTCCAGGTGTTGAAAAGATTGGAGTACCAGGTAAACGCCTTGATCCAGGCCGGAGAATTGATCACGCCGGTGGCGTGCAGGCCGTCCTTACTGATCGGCTGGCCACCCAACGACTCTGGAAGGGGAAGCAATTGATAGGGGCGATCGATTTGGTCGATCACGAATCCCCAAGCCGTGACATTGTTTCCCGAGCGCACCTGGGCCTTTTGCGCCTCGGTCACCAGCTTTTCCCAGGTCAGCCGCTTGTTGACGTCATTCGGTGGGAAGGGAATGCCCGCCTTTTTCAGAAGATCCTTGTTGTAATAGAGCACCTGGCTTGACCCATTAATCGGGGGCGCCAGCAGATGGCCAAGATAATAGCTCGTACTAAGCGAGGCCGGGACAAATTGAGCAAGATCCGCCTTGCTGAAGTACTGATCGAGCGGCGCCAGAAAGCCCTGGACGGCATACGCCGCCGTCACGGGAGCATCCACGTCAATCACGTCCGGCGACGACGACCCGGATCCCAGCCGTACTTCGACTTGCTGGAATAACTGATCGAACGGCAGGTTCTGCAGCACCACATGGATAGTGGGATGGGTGCTGTTAAACATCTTAACCGTGGATTCAATCAGTGGCACGGGCGTTTGCTGGTTCAGGTAGGTGATGGTGATCGGCGCCGCATGCGCGGTTCCTCGGGCGGCTGGAAGGCCAAGCGCCACGAGCGTGAAGACAACGGCACCCCATCGCGCTACTCGTGACGCGCCGATTCCTGTGTTTCCCTGCACGATAGTAATCCCTTCGTTCCTCGCTGCCTTAGCGTCTCATTCCCGTCCGGGGACACGAGCCCACCGCGCGTTGTTCCCTTGGCCGGGGGTCTCTCGCCGGATTACGAGGGCGAAACCTCACCGAAAAGGCCGCGCGGCCATTTCTCTGGACCATAAGAACTCTCTCGACGACCACCTCCCCACCGTGAGTCACCCCGGTGCGTCCATCTGGGCGCCTCTGGCGACCGAATGCCGGGGATGCTAGCACGTATCGGCAGGCTCCGTCAATGCTACGACCGTGAAACAGTTGACAGAGAACTGATACGGCCCTATAGTCTACACAACGTTCATGAATCATTCCATGCCTCGCTCGGTCGCTATCGAGTTTTCGTCGCCGGGGACGGTCGGCCTCACCACCCTTGAGCTTCCCCCGCCACGGCCTGACGAACTCCTGATCCGTGTGCGCGCCTGCGGCATCTGCATGTTCGACGTGAACACGTTCAAGGGGAAACTGGCAGCGCCCTTCCCGCGCGTGGCCGGTCACGAGGGCGTCGGTGTGGTGGACCGGGTAGGCGCGGAGGTTACAGCCTTCCGTCCCGGAGACAAGGTTGCCTTTCTGGGCGGTCCGGCGCTGAGCGAGTACTGCATCGTCAAGGCAGAGCGCGCCGCGCTGATTCCGCCGGACACTGACGACTATGCGTTGTGGATCGCCGAGCCCGCGAGTTGCGTGGTCAACGGCGTGCGCTCGGCGCGGGTCGAGCCTGGTGATACGGTCATCCTGATTGGCGCCGGATACATGGGCTTGTTGCTCGTCCAGGCGCTGCCAACGCGGGTCATGCATCGCTTCGTGGTCATTGACGTCGATGACGAGCGTCTGGAGCTGGCCCGGCGTTTCGGCGCGGCAATAACGCTCAATCCACGAGACGTGGATGTAGTGACTGAGGTCCGGCGGCTGACTGGCGCGTCCGAAAGCGCGGTGTATCCCGAAGAGCAGGAAGTCGTGGCGCGGCTGCTCGGTCGCGCGGCTGCGTCATGCCGGAGTCTCGCCTGGGAAGACGTCGCGGCCATCGAGCGTCTCCTGGGTGCGCGCGAATCGCGGGTGCATGCCGATTTGTCGCCGCAAGATATCTGGTTGGCCGAGCGTGCCCTCTCTCGTAGGCGAAGTGGGGCCGATATCGTCATCGAGGCTGCCGGGGCGCCCGGAGTCCTGGACACGGCCGGCCGGATGCTCCGACCGGGCGGGCGCCTGAGCATCTTCTCGTTTCATACCTCCCGAGAAGAGGTAGATTTGCCCACCTGGCATATGCGTGGGTACGAAGTGCAGAACCCAGCCCCCAACTTTTCCCACAACATCGTGAAGGATTTCCAGGACGCGGTGCGCCTGATGCATGATCGGACACTGGACCAGCGCGCGTTGATCACCCATCGCTTCCCGCACACGGCGGCGCGGGAGGCGTTAGCGGTGACGGCGGCGCGCCCGAAGGGGTACATCAAAGCGGCGGTGACCTTCGACTGAAGCCAGACGCCTGGGCGAGCGGAGCTACTGGGAGCACTTTCGTCCGGCTAGAGCCCAGCATTTACGGATGCCCGCGCTCCTTCTTCGGCCCGTCCAGCCGGTGGCCCAGCAGTTCGGCCGCGGCGGCGCGGATCGGCTCCGTCCGCACCAGGACGACCGAACAGGGGGCGTGGTCGATCACGAAGCGGGCGCAACGGCCAATCGCGTGCGGGCCTAGTTCGACTCGGTGCTGACCCACCGCCAGCAGATCGGCGTGCTCGCTCAGGGCCAGGCGCACCAGCTCGCGTTCGGGGTTCCCGTGCAGGTCGACCGTCCGGCGGCTCGCTACCGGCCAATCCTGGCTGAGGGCCAGCGCTTCCTCCAGGATCTCACGCGCGGTCTGCGTCTCCGCTTCGTGCAATCGCTCGTGCTGGCGTGGCACGGAATGGCGCCCCAACCAATGATGGCCGGCCATCCGCTGCCACTCCTCCTCCCGCGTGCTGTTAATCACGTGGACCAAGAGCACGTCGGCCCCCGCCAGGGGAATGGCCCGAGCCAGATTCGCTAAAAACGGCGCCAGATCATGTTCGTCGCAGGCCGCGATCAGTTTCAAGGCACGCCTCCATGTTGTTAACGGTCGGTGCTGAGTGGCGCCTTCTCCCCGCTCTCTATTATCATGGCCACTGACGGCGCGCGGTGTCGACCTCCCCATCATAGCGCGCGCCATGCCGCCGGAATACCGGCTGGATGGAGAGAGATGTCTCTTTCGCCCTATATCACCTTTAGCCATGAGGAGTGGGCGCGGCTGCGGGCGGCCACTCCCCTCACCCTCACCGAGGACGATCTGGCCACCCTGCATGGGATCAATGAACGGGTCTCGTTGGCCGAGGTCACCGAGATTTATCTCCCGCTCTCCCGGCTCCTGAATCTCTACGTCGCCGCCTCGCGGGATCTCTCCGCCGTCACCGATACGTTCTTGGGGAAGCCCGCGGCGCGCGTCCCCTACATCATCGGGATCGCGGGCAGCGTGGCCGCCGGAAAGAGCACCACCGCCCGCATCCTGCAGGCCCTGCTGGCCTGCTGGCCGAACCATCCGCGCGTGGATCTGGTGACCACGGATGGCTTTCTCTATCCTAACGCGGTGCTGGAGGCGCGCGGCCTGATGCATCGCAAGGGGTTTCCCGAGAGCTACGATCGGCGGCGGTTACTGCGCTTCCTCGCCGAGGTGCAGTCCGGAATGTCTCCCGTGGAGGCACCGAAGTATTCTCATATCACCTACGACATCCTCAGCGATGACGCGCAGATCGTGGATCGGCCCGACATTCTGATCGTTGAGGGCCTCAATGTCCTGCAGGCGGGCGGCCAGGCCAATTCGACGTCGCGCCGCTTTGTCTCGGATTATTTCGATTTCTCACTGTACGTGGACGCGGATGAGATCGACCTGGAGCGCTGGTACGTGGAGCGTTTTCTGATGCTGCGCGATTCGATCTTCCGCGACCAACACTCGTACTTTCGTCGCTACGCCCACCTTTCTTTCACGGAGGCAGTGGAGGAGGCGACCACGATCTGGCGCGAGATCAATGGGGTCAACCTGCGGAAAAACATCCGCCCCACGCGGGAGCGCGCGCACCTTATCCTGGAGAAAGGGCCCGATCATAGCGTGCGGCAAGTGTGGCTGCGGAAAAGGTGAGCGAGATGGCTGTCGTTCCAAGACAAGATGCGTTGCTGGCGGTGATCCTCGAGGTGGGCGTGTTGCCGGTAGTCCGGCTCGCCGCGGCGGGCGACGCGCCGACCCTGGCGCGGGCCCTGGCGGCGGGCGGGATTCCCGTACTGGAGTTTACCTTGACCACGCCTGGCGCCCTGGAAGCGATTCGGGCGGTACGGGACGCAGTGCCGGATAGCCTCGTCGGGGCGGGGACGGTACTGGATGGGCCGGCGGCGCACGCGGCGATTCAGGCGGGAGCACAACTGCTGGTTACCCCTACCGTATGCCCAGGAGTGCTGGAGACCGGACGCCGTTACGGAGTGCCGGTGTTCTGTGGGGCGCTCACCCCCACCGAGATTCTGGCCGCCTGGATGGGCGGCGCCGCGTGTGTCAAGGTGTTTCCCGCCAGCGCCTTTGGTCCTTCCTACATCAAGGCGGTAGGGGAACCGTTGCCCCAGGTACCGCTAATGCCGTCCGGAGGGGTGACGGCGGCGAATGCCGGTGAGTTCATCCGCGCCGGGGCGGTCGCGGTATCCGCCGGCGGCCAACTGGTGGATCGCGCCCTGGTGGCGGCCGGCGATTGGACCGGGATCACCGCCCGCGCCCTGGCCTTTGCGCGAGCGGTACGGG
>JANWHO010000306.1 GCA_025450375.1 Chloroflexota bacterium | reverse complement strand
CCACCCCGCGCCCGGCGCCCGCCCCGCCCCCGGCGCCCCCCCCCCCAGCCCCCGCCCCCCGCCCGCGACCCCCCCCCCCCCGCCCCCCCCCCCCCGCGCCCGCCCCCCCCCCCCCGCGCCCCCTCCCCCCCCCCGCCCCCCCACCGGCACCCCCGCGCCCCCCCGCCGGGGGGGGCGCGTAGATCGTGGCCCAGGATTGAGGAGAGGCGCCATGTCCGAGACGAGCGAGAAACGGCCCTCATTTGACCATCTGGTGGTTATCGGATCTTCGGCTGGCGGAATCACGGCCCTCTCCACCCTGGTTGCCACTCTGCCGCGGGACTTCCCCGCCCCCATCGTGATCGCCCAGCACCTTGACCCCGCCCGTCCCAGCCATCTCGCCGAGATTCTGGGCCGCCGCGCCACCCTGCCGGTACGGCGTTTGAGCGGGCAGGAGGCGCTGGAACCGGGAGTAATCTTCGTCGTCCCCTCGAACCAAAACGTGGAAATCACCGATCACGCGGTTCGTTTGAGCACGGAGAGCGATGGGCGCTCGAAGCCGTCAATCGATTTGCTGTTGAGCAGCGCCGCCACGGTATATGGCGAGCATCTGATTGCCGTGATCTTGACCGGCAGCGGTTCGGACGGCACGGCCGGGGCTCGGAGCGTAAAAGCGGCCGGCGGCACAGTGGTGATCCAGGATCCCAAGATGGCGGAATTTCCCTCCATGCCTCGCGCTCTGGCCCCCACATCCGTCGATGTCGTGGCGAACCTGGACACCATGGGGGCCGTCTTGCACACCCTGGCCTCCGGGATGAAGCCGTCGGCCCCGCCGACGGACGAGGACGCGCTGCTGGCGGTGCTGGCGGAGGTGAAGATGCGGCGGAAGCTGGATTTCACCCACTACAAACTGCCCACCATTCTCCGGCGGCTGCACCGGCGGATGGCCGCTACCGGCATGACTTCGCTCTCCGCGTACCACTCGTATTTGGTGACTCATCCGACGGAATGCCTGTGCTTGGTCAACTCGTTCTTGATTAAGGTGACCGAGTTCTTCCGCGATCCGGCCCTGTTCGACCAGCTCCAACATCAGGTGCTCCCAGACCTGATCGCCCGGGCACGCGAACAAGACCACGAACTGCGGTTCTGGTCGGCGGGCTGTGCTACCGGAGAGGAAGCCTTCTCGCTCGCTATCCTGGTCGCGGAGATCCTGGGGAACGAGTTGGAGCAATTCACCATCCGCATTTTCGCCACCGATCTGGACCGTGATGCCGTCACCTTCGCACGCCGCGGCCTCTACCCCGCCGCGGCGCTCGCTCCCCTGGGCGCCGACCTGACCGCGCGCTATTTCACCGGAGTGGATGGGGACTATGAGGTGACGAGGCGCCTCCGAGGGTTGGTGGTATTCGGGGAGCATGATTTGGGCGAGCGGCCCCCATTCCCGCGGATCGACCTGGCCCTGTGCCGCAACGTGCTGATCTATTTTACCGAGGAGCTGCAAACCCGCGCCCTGCAACTCTTCGCCTTCGCGGTGCGCGATGGCGGCTATCTGGTCCTGGGCACCGCCGAGACACCGCGGCCATTGGACGACTATTTTGAGCCCGATGGCCCTTCCCTCAAGATCTATCGCCGCCATGGCGCGCGCACTGTCTTGCCGCCGACCTGGAGCAAGGCGGCACCCACGGCTGCCCCGTCCCACCCGCCCGCCTGGTCGCCGTCTCCGGCGAACCAGCACCCGACGGGCGCTCCCGAGCATCGAAGCGAGCGGACGCGGGCGGGCTGGATCGGCCCGGAGGACCTGCTGGATGTGATCCCCATGGGGGTAGTCGTGGTGGATCGGCGCTACGACATCCTGGCCATCAATCGCGCCGCGCGCCGCTTCCTCGGCATTTACCACGAGGCGATCGGCGAGGATCTGATCCATCTGGCCCAGGGCATACCGGCGCTCCTCCTCCGGGACGCGATAAGACGGTGGTGCGCGGCCGCGCGCCGGTGCGCCTGGAGCAGACCGTGCCGGTCATCCTGGCCACCGGAGAGGAATGCACCCTGGAGATTGACTGCCGGCTGGCGGAGCCGGACGACTCCGAGGGGAAAGCCCTCACCGTGATGATCCTGCTCCACGAGGTGACGGAGGCCGAACTGGTCCGAGGGCGCCAGGAGGAGCGGCTGGATCGGTTGGAGGCGCGGACACGGGACATGGCGGCCGCGAACACCGCCCTGATCGCCGCCAACGAGGTTCTGACCAGCGAACGGCAGGGGCTGCGTCGAGATGCCCGCGAGGCCCAAGCTGGCACCTCGGAGGCCCAGGTCCAAACTGAGGAAGTGATTACCCTGAACGAGGAGCTACAGGCCACCAACGAGGAGATGGAGACCCTCAACGAAGAACTGCAAGCCACCATTGAGGAGCTCGAGACCGCCAACGAAGAACTGGATGCGCGCCGGATCGAACTGCAGCGCTCAGGCGACGAGGTGGCAGTCGAGCGGTCCTTTCTGCAAGGAATCCTGGCCGGCATCGGCGATGCCGTGCTGGTGGTCGACGGGGCGGGGCATATCGTCCGGAAAAACACCGCCTTCGAGGCGCGGTTTGGCGGGAACCCTGGGGCTCTAGCGTTGGCGGATGAACACGGGGTTCCGCTCCCGACCGAGGCGTTACCGTGGAATCGGGCGGCACGCGGGGAGACCTTCACCGTGCAATTCGGTCTAACCATCGCCGAGGGGTCGCAAGGCTGGTTCGAGGCGAATGGGCTCCCGTTGCTCAAGTTGGTTCGGGAGGCTGGCGACGAGCGGCAGTACAGCGTTGTGGTAGTTCGCGATATCACGATAGCCAGCCAAAGCCGGCGCCTCCAGGATGCGTTCCTCTCGCTGGCCAGCCATGAATTACGCACCCCGCTCACCTCGGTCATGGGCTACCTGGGCATGCTCGAGCGGGCGCTCCGCGACTCTAATGGCAACGACCGCCTGCGGGATTTCGTCGCCACGGCCCTCTACGAAGCGCATAGGCTGGCCACGCTCGTGAGCGACCTCACCGATGTATCACGGTTGGAAACCGGCAAGCTCACCCTGGATCGGAAGTCGATCGACCTGGCGGCACTGGTGGCCCATGTGGTCGAGCTGGCCCGGAATTTGCCGCCAGGCCAGGAGATTCACCTCGAGATGGATCCTGGTCCGATGATCGTGCTTGGCGACCCGACGCGGCTGGAGCAAGTGCTCTTTAATCTCCTCACCAATGCCGCGGTCCACGCCCCCAGCAACCGGCCCATTGAGGTGCGGCTCGGGCGGCTCGATGGTTGGGCCCGGCTGGAGGTACAAGACCATGGCCAGGGCGTTCCCGCCGATGAACTGTCGCGGCTCTTCTCCCGCTTCTATCAGGTCGAGAACAGCGATCCATCCTCCCGGCCGGGCCTCGGACTTGGACTGTTCATCTGCCACGAACTGATCGTCGCCCATGGCGGCCGCATTGAAGTGTCCTCCACCCAAGGTGAGGGCACGACCTTCATCGTATGGCTGCCGCTGTCGGCGGAGGAGGGTAGCGCCCAATAGACCCGGCGCCTCCGACCGCGATCGGGGCCCTTGCGATTACCTCCTACTCCGGCATTTGATCCGCGTCCACGTTAAGGAACACAACTCAATCGTCCATGCTTTCGATCAGATCCGGATCGAGGAGGTGGTTGGTGTGCGTGATCAAGCCGGTCCGCATCACCAGTTCGGTGATCGCGCCGGTGTTGGTGCCGAAGGTTTGGCTACCGAGACGGGGAAAGGGGATTAACCCATCTTGGCAGGATGCCGCCTTAGTCCGCTTTGAGCACGCGCACCCATCGATTGGGGGACGAGCGCGACCGTAGCGGGATGTACGGTTAAGGAGAACACCTGAATCGGCGGGCCGGGACGGGTTTCGGTGGCCATGGGTGTACGGAGAGGGGGACCGATGGAACCACATGCAACCGGTGCCACCTGGCATACGGACGCGGAAATGCAGGCGGCAGGGTCACCGGATTCGGCGAATATGGACGCCCCAGGCCAGCAGGCGGCCGGTGATACGGCCGGCAACACCGCGCATCAGCTTGCCCAACAGGCCCAACAGCAGGCAGGTCATTTGGCGGACCAGGCACGGGAGCAGATCACCCTTCAGCTATCCAACCAGAAGCAACGAGCGACCTCGGGACTGGATTCGGTAGCGCGGGCAATCCGTGAGACTGGCCGGCAGATGCAAGGGGACGGGCAGGCGCCCATCACCCAGGCGGCGGATCGAGCGGCCGCCCAGGTGGAACGAGTGTCAAGCTTCCTGAGCCAGCGCGACGTCAACGCGCTTCACGATGAGGCGGCGCGGTTCGCTCGTCGGCAGACTCCCCTATTCCTAGCCGGTGCTTTCGCGGTGGGTTGGCTCGGAGCTCGGTTTCTCAAGAGCAGCGCGCCCGCGGAGACTAGCAGTCGGCCTACCTACACGCCCAGCGGCAATCTGCCGGCAGCCTACACGACGCCTTCTTAGGAGTGAGGCACTAGCATGGCAGAGAACGTTCAGAACCTAGGTGGGACAACGGACGGGCGGACGCTCGGCGAACTGTTCGGCGACTTATCGCGTGAGACCAGCACTCTGCTTCGTCAGGAAGTGGCGCTGGCCAAGACCTAACTGGGTGGCAAGGTGGCACGTCTTGGCAAGGACGCCGGTTTACTAGCGGCGGGGGCGCGCTGGCATATGCCGGTTTGCTGGCCCTCATTGCCGCCGCGATTGTTGGACTGGCACATGCGATCGTCTGGTGGCTGTCCGCGCTCATTATTGGGGTGATCGTGCCGATCGTGGGGGGGGTGATGGCACAACGTAGCCTGGCTACGTTACGTCAGGAGAAGCTCGTTCCCGAACAGACAGTACGAAGCTTTAAGGAGGATGCGCAATGGGTCAAGGAACTGATAAGATGAGACGCGACAATCCCTCGCGATCGTACGGGAACGCGCGGCCGGACGTGCTGGTTGGCACGACCACGCGGGAAGTGGATGCTGCCTTGAAATCCTCGACAAAGGGAACCTTCAAGGAGGAATCGCTACTCTCGTCCTCGGATGGTTCCGAGCCCGAGGTGACCCGAGCCGAGATCGAGCGGACCCGGCTTGAAATGAGCGGCACGATCGATGCCATTTCCGAACGTTTGGACCCGGACGTGATCGCTCGGAATGCCAAGGACAGTGTCCGCCAAGCCGTAACCGAGAAGGTGGAGGAAACCAAGGAAGCAGTCAAGGACGCGACCATCGGCAAGGTGCAGGATGCGCTCAGTATGGCCGGTGACAGTATCGGAGGTATGGCGCAACGGGTGCAGGACGCCGTAGCTTCCCCGGCGAACTCAGCCGGCGAGGCAATGCAGGCCACCGGCACCACGGTCTCAACTACCAGCCGGTCGATCTGGATGACTATTCGCGACCACCCGGTGCCAGCCGCCATGGCCGGGATTGGCCTTGGCTGGCTGTACATGAGCAGCCATAAGCACGGTAGGGACAGAATGCAGGTAAGCTATGCCGGCTCGGATACCCTGCAGCCTCTTTCCTACGCGGGCGAACCAGCCAATTTGGCCGCCCAGCGGAGCGCGTATGGAGGCCAAACCAGTCCCGAGACGTGGACTGGGCCGGACAGTCAACCTAGCGGCCTCGGGCAGAAACTGAGCGCCGTTCCCGACATGGCCAAGGACACGCTGGGCACGATTCCCGACACCGCGGCCCAACTCGCCGATCAGACACGTCAGGGAGCGAGCCAACTCGTGGACAAGACCCGTCAAAGCGCGGGCCAATTAACATCCCAGGCGCGGGATAATGTCATGCAAGCGCAATCGGGCATTCAGCGTCTGGTACAAGAGAATCCACTGGTGGTTGGCGTTTTCGTGGCTGGCCTTGGCGTCATGGCCGGACTGGTGGTCCCCGAGTCGGATAAGGAAAACGAGCTGCTTGGCCAGGCTCATGACGCGCTCATGGAACAAGCGGGACAGTCCGCTCAGGAGGCCGTCACGCGGGTGCGTCACGCCGCCATCGACGCCGTGCTCTGAAGGGCACCTCGCGCCAGGGTTGCAATCAACCAGGAAGGGCACTGACATTGCTCAAGCCATGTCAGTGCCCGTCCTGGTTGATTGCCTATGAAGCGGCTGCCCGCGTTTGCTCGGGCTCGGCGCGGCCAAGGAGGCCAGCGGCCACCATTTCCCCGGCGGTGAATGCCGCGCCGCCCACCAACCACCCCGGTACGCGGAGACTCAGGGCCCGATCGAGCGAGAAGCGGCCTGGTCCGACCGCTGCCAGGGCCAGGGCGATGGCTGCATTGCTGAGCGGGAGCTCCGCTCCTCCCTTGGTCACCCAGACGGGTTTGCCCCAATGAACCGTTCCCGTGGCCATGGCCATGGCGGACAAAACGCCAATGGGACCAAGGGGATTGAGGAAGCCCAGTGCCGTGAGGGTGCCGCCCGTGAACTCGGCCAGTCCCGCCGCCAAGCCCCAATGTTCACCTGGCTGCAACCCCAGGCTCTCCATCATCCCGGCGGTGCCTTTGCGCCCCGGGCCCTCAAAGGCGCCAAAGAGTTTTTGCGCTCCGTGGCCGGCCAACAGGCCGCCCATGACCAGCCGTGCCGCCAGTATCCCGACGTCCTCTTTCATCATTCTTTCCTTCCACATATTCGTTCGCCCGCCGCGAGCCTACACTTTATAGGGCGCGGCGTCCGCATGCTTGAACTCCAGACCCAGGCCGGGCCGGGACCGATCCGGGTGCAGGGCCCCATCGACAGGGGTGATGGCGCCGTCGAACAGCATCTGCTCGATTCGTGCGTGGTCGTGGAAGTACTCGATCGGACTGAGAAGTGGGATGGCCGCGCATGCGGGAAGGTGCAGCAACGGAGCGCAATGCGCGGACAGTGCCATCCCGCGCGCCTCGGTAAGGGCGGCGGCCTTCAGAAACCCCGTGATCCCGGCACAGCGGGAGGCGTCGGCCTGCAGCACGTCCACGGCCCCAGCTTCCAGCATACGGCGGAAATACCAGAGATCGTAGCCATATTCGCCCGCCGCGATATCCATGCCAGCGGGGCCGCGATCCCGGATCAACCGGAGCCCTTCCAGGTCGTCCGCCGAGACTGGCTCCTCGAACCACACCACGCCATATTCCTGGAAGGCAGCCGCCTGAGCCAGGGCCTGCTTCCGGCTGTAGGCGCCGTTCGCGTCCACGTAGAGCTCGGCGTCTGGTCCAATGGCCTCGCGGGCCGCCCGCACGCGGCCAAGGTCGGCCTCCGGGTGGGTGCCGATTTTCATCTTCACTCGACGAATGCCCTGTCGTACCCAGCCTCCAAGCTGCCTTTGCAGGTGGCCGATCGAGTAGCTGGTGAAGCCGCCGCTCCCATACACGGGCACGGCCTCCCGGATCGCGCCCAGAAGAGTGGACAGCGAGAGGTCGAGCAGGCGTGCCTTCAGATCCCAGAGGGCGACATCAACGGCGGCAATCGCCATCGAACTGATGCCCGGCCGCCCAAGATTGCGAATGGCGTGAACCAT
>JANWHO010000305.1 GCA_025450375.1 Chloroflexota bacterium | reverse complement strand
GCTCCGATGTGCCCTTTTGCCTGGCGGGTGGAGTGGCCCTGGCGAGTGGGCGAGGCGAGAAACTCCACCTACTCCCTCCTTTGCCGCCGATGATCGTCTTGCTGGTGAGTCCACCGATCCAGGTCAGTACGGCTTCCATTTATGGCGCTCTCACCCCGGTCGGGTACGGCGACGGCGAGGTGTCAGAGCGAGTCGCCGCCCTCATGCGCGCCGTCCCTCCGGCGGAATGGCCGTTGGTGAACGCCCTGCAGCCGGTTACGATCCGCGCCTATCCGTTGGTTGGCGAGGTGCTCGCGCTGCTCCGTGACCTCGGCGCCTCGCCCGCCTTGATGTGCGGGAGCGGCCCAACCTGCTTCGGGCTTTTCAAGACTACCGAGCGGGCGGAGAGTGGAGCGCGCGCGGCGCGCGAACGCGGGTGGGAGGCGTGGGTAACGAGCCCTCTTGCCCGATCAGACGGCACCGGCTGATTCAACGAACGGGCTAGGTTTGGGGCGGCGCGCGCCCTGGGCCCATGGGCCTATCCTTCAGGAAGACCGTGACAAGCAGAGCCGCCCCGGCAACCACAAGCGTCACCACCAGCCCCTGAAGGATCGCATCGGCAAGCGCGAGACGGAGCGCGTCGAACATCTGGGTGACGAGATGCCGCGCCTGCCGCGTCACCGTTGCCGCCAGGCGCGCGTGAGACGGGCCGGCCGGCACGCGCCCCGTCGCGGTCGCGATCGCCCGCTGGGTGAGGCTTGCCCGGTAGGTTGGATTGACCAGGACTTGGGGGTTGAGCGTAACGGTCGCCCCATCGGCCGTGAGGCGCCGCACGGCGGCCAGGGGCAGGCGCCGACCGAGGGCGTCGACGAGAGAACTGTTCACCACGGTCGCGACCAGGGCAACCCCGATCGTCCCTCCGATCTGGCCGAGATAGCGGACGACCGCGGCGCCAGCGCCCATCTGGGCAGGAGGCGTCGCGTTCAGCGCCACGACCCCGACGACGTTGAAGAGCGCGCCCATCCCTATACCGGCAATGGTCACGTCCAGCAGCGCGGTGCTCAGCGCGGTCTCTGGAGTCATCCGGGTGAGCAGGAAGAGGCCGAGGGTCATGAGGGCCGCGCCCAGGAGCGCGATGCCCTGATACCGCCCAAGGACGGTGCCGGCCAGGCCCGCGAGGAAGCCGGCCGCGGCGATGCTCACCGAAAAGGGGGTCATCGTGGCGCCCGCCTGGGTGGCCGAGGCGCCGAGCACGCCCTGCAGGAACAGAGGTACGTAGAATGCCATCCCGAGCAACGCCATGTTCAGGAGCAGGGAGAGGGCAGCGTTCGCCGCGAACACCCGGCCGTGGAACAGATCGAGCGGGATGACGGGCTCAACGGCGCGGCGTTCGGCGACGAGGAGCGCTCCATAGAGGAGAGCCGCTCCGACCAGGGCACCGATTACCCGCCACGATCCCCAGGCCGTCAGCCCCGCGCCAGCGCCACCCCAGGTGAGCCCCAGCAAGAGGCTCAGCGTGGCCGCGGCGGCCAGGAGGGCGCCGGCCACGTCGATGCGGCGAACCACGGCCCATCCGGACAGGGCTGGTTCGCGCGTGGGGCGGCCACTAGGCAGATAGGCCGCCAGTCCGGCCAGAGCAACCAGCCCCAGGGGAATGTTGATAGAGAAGACCCAGCGCCAGCGTCCGGTGTCGGTGATGAGCGGCCCGAATACTGGTCCATGGTCGGCCAACAAGCCACCGACGGTTGGGCCGCTGACGGCGGAAATGGCGTAGACGCTGCTCACGATCCCGAGCCACTTCCCGCGCTCGACCGGTGGGACGAGATCGCCAACGGCGGTGAAGACGAGCGCGATGCCGGTGCCCGCCCCCGCCCCTTGCAGGGCCCGGAATATGATCAGCTGGTCAATGGTTTGCGCCAGGCCGCACAGCAGTGAGCCGCAGAGAAAGACGAAGGTTCCGGCGAGCAAGAAGCGCTTGCGTCCAATCTGATCCGATAGCTTACCCGCGATGGGGATCAGCGTCGTGCCGGCGAGCAGGTAGGCCGTGACCGCCCAACTATAGCGATCGAGGCCATGCAACTGGCCGATGATCCGTGGCATGGCCGTACCGACGATCGTCTGATCCAACGCTTCCAGCAACAAAGTCAGCATCAAGGCCAGCATTGCCCCACGGAGAGCCGTGCCAGTTAGGCGGCGCGGCTCTTCGCGCATGGCAGTCTCCATTGCCTCCATGTCATTCCTTCGCTTGCAAAGTTAGTTCAAATCCGATAATATTTCGAAATAATGAGAATCGCTTACAGGGTAGTATGAGGGATACTGCCTGTCAAGACTGGGAGCGATCCGTGCCTTCAGGCGGCGGTTTCTTGCCCATGTGGCACCGCCGATACGAGCAAGCAGAGGCCGCCGATTTACTGGTTGAAAAATTAAGGAATTCCTATGGCGATGCACTCGGGGTCACCGCGCACGCTCGCCCAGATCGCGATCCTGGCTGGGGTCTCGGTGCCGACGGTCTCCAAAGTGATCAATCAGCGAACCGATGTCGCCCCGGCCACGCGCGAACGCGTGCAACGTGTGCTGGCTGAGCATGGTTATGTCCTCGGGCGGGCTGGCCGGCCATTGGGCGACAGGCTTGACGGCCGGGGGGCACAGATCGATTTCGTGGTCCATTCGCTCCACAGTACGTACGCCGCCGAGATCTTGCGCGGCGTGGAGGATGCGGTGCTGGGCACCGACGCGCGGGTTGTCCTGGCGTCGACGGATGGGAATCGGCAGCGCGAACGGCACTGGGTACGCCGGTTAGCCGTGGGGGCGCCCGCCGGCGCCATCCTCGTCCTCGCCGATCAAACCTCGGAGCACCTGCGTGAACTGCGGCGCCATCAGATCCCATTCGTGGTCGTGGACCGCCTGGGTGAGTTGGGGCCGGAGGATCTCTCGGTGAGCGCCACCAATTGGGCGGGCGGCAGAGCGGCCACCGCCTACCTGCTCACGCTCGGCCATCGTCGTATCGCGGCGCTCCTGGGCCCGCCGGGCTTCCCTTGCACGGGTGACCGGCTGGCCGGCTATCGCGCCGCCCTGGACGCCGCCGACCTACCCGTCGATCCGGCGCTTATCCGCTACGGCAACTGGCAGTTCACGGCGGCTTACGCGGAGATGCGCGCGCTCCTGGCACTGCCCGATCCGCCCACCGCGGTCTTTGTCGGCAGCGACGAACAGTGCCTTGGCGTCTATCGGGCTTTGCACGAGCACGGCCTGGTGATCCCCGAGTCCATGAGCGTCGTCGGCTTCGACGATATGCCGTACGCGGAACTGCTGACTCCCGCCTTGACGACGGTGCGCCAGCCCCTCCGAGAGATGGGGCGCGTTGCAACGACGATGCTCTTACGAGTACTTGCCGGAGAGCCAGTCGAGACACTGCGCGTTGAGCTGGCCACGCCTCTCATCAAGCGCGCCTCCTGCGGGCCGCCCGGCCCTGGTCGACCAACCGCGGAAGCACCGACATGATCAACGAGTTGACGGCCGCGCTCATCGCTCGAGGGCCCTGACTGAAACTGACCGTTGGAGGGAGGACACGCTCAGTCGCGGCCCATCCAGGTGGCCACGTCGACCTCGTTACCCTCGGCGTCGGCCAGCGTCCACCACGCCGGCGCGTACTGGTCAGTCACCAGGTGGCCGCCGGCGGCGATCGCCGCCGCGATGCGCGCCTCGGCCTGGTCGTGCGGCACGGCGACGTCGACGTGGATGCGATTGCGCTGCGAGCGCGGCGCGTCCATCTGCTGGAACCAGAACGACGGCCCGCGGCCGTGGGGGTCGACCAGGTCCTTGGACCCCTTCTCCCGGTATCCGAGCACGGCGCGCCAGAACGGTCGCACCGCGGGGCCGACGAGCGCGTCGATCGCGACCTGGACCGTCTGCACGGCGGTTGGGTCGGCGGGCATGCCCAGCTTCCGCGCTGCCGCCGAGATCTGCCGGGCCAGCTCGACATCGCGCTCGCTCAGCCCGTCGACATCGTGCGTCCTCAGACGCACCGTCACGCCCGCGTACCGCAGGTCAACATCGGGGTGATGGTGCGCGGCGTCGGCCAGCCTTCCGATCGCGTCCACCAGTGCGACACCCGCCGCGAACGATCCGGTGCGAAAGTGCGCGCATGCCCACCCGAACAGCACCCGCCAGTCCTCGACGCCGACGGCCTCGTGAAACTGCCGCGGCGATATCCGCTCAGTCATGGCTCCTCCCCTCCACCACTACGGATTAATCCAAGATAGCAGATTCACTACCCCATGCTCATCTCAGTAGCGCGCGCCCGCCGCCCACGCCCGCGATCCTAGGGGAGCAAGGGAAACCCCGCTCCCATTCCAGACGAATTCCGCGTTCGCGAAATACTGCACGATCGTGCCGCCCTGACGAAGCTCCTCGGTCTCCGGCAGCCCCCACACGGCCAGGCCCCCGGTGGCCCGCCAATAGGCGAGGAACGTGCCGCGAAGGTTATGGCCGGTGACCGGGAAGTAGAGATGTTTGGTCTTTTTTGGCAGTTCCCTGGCGGACGGATAGGGCCGGCCGCCGAGTGCCCGCAGCCCCAGGGGGAGAAGAATCGCCGTGTTGCCGCGCCCCTGCATGGCCACCGCCGTGAAATACTGCACGGGCCCACCGGGAGTGAACTGGGCATCGTCGATTGGGGTTCCAACCACGGCGCTGCTCCCCAGATTTTGCCAGAACCCTAGCAGGGGCGGGAGGATATTATGACCAGCGGCCAGGATATACCAACCACTGGTCTGGGCCGCGACGGGGAGATCGGGCGGGGGAGGGGGGAGTTCATAGGCGCCAGGGCTGAAGCTCAAGGTATACCAGGTGCCCGCGTGCAGATGCAGGCTCACTTTGGTTCCCTTCACACTCATTGGTTGGGCTGGACTGAGGGTAATGGGACCGGGAACGGCGTCCGCCAGGGCCGTCAGGTTCAGGTTCAGGTTGGCATCGTGGGTAGCCACCACGCGGAGGGTGCCGCGGGCGGTCCAGTTCATCCACACCTCTTCCGCCGATCCGCCCTTCGCCGCGTACGAAAGGCGGCTATCGCTGTAGCTGCCGCCACTGACCCCCAGAGCGTCGGGGGCCGAATAGAGATAGCCGATCCCGGTGGTGGAGTCGGCCCACATCCGCACCCCTCCCGGCTGGTGCCGCCCGGAGAAATAGGCATTGCGCGCCCGATTGACGTAGTATGCCGCCTTGGGTACTCCGTGGGCGGCCAGCAATCCCAAACCGTTCTCGTAGGGATTGTAGCCAACCGTATCGTCGTTCAGTACCCACTTAATGTCCCCGTTGCCCCCCAGGACGCGCGGATACAGACTCATGGCCGACTCCTGAACCGAGGCCAGATCCCCCGCCTGGTTGGCAGTAGAAAACCCGTATTCGCCCAGGACCAGCGGACTGGGAGCCATGGCCTTGAGCGCCTCGAACATCTGTAGATCCCCGTGGATACTGGAAAAACTCTGGTTGGTGGGATACAAGTGCATGGAGCGAAAGTCCAGGACCGAATTCGCGGGCAACGAGGCCCAGAAATACTTGTTGTAGCCGATGGTGATCATGTGTATCGGGTCTACGGACCGGATTGCCCCGCGGAGCACGCTGATGTAGGTGGCGACGCTGCCGTTAATTGCCGCCACCAAGGGCTGCCAGTGGGCGGGGGCGGGCGTATCGGGATAGTTGGGGACGGCGTTGAAGAACTCGTCCACGATATTGGCCGCGTTCAGATACACCCACACCTGGTCGGCGCTCATCTGGGTGAATGGGGCATCCAGCCACTTCCCCGCCGCGCGGTCGGCACGAATCCGCTTCAGCGATACATATTCCCCATAGCGGCGCACGAGGGCGGCACTTTGCAGGGGGATGCCATAGCCCGACGGGTACTGAGCCGCCACTATGTCCTGGTAGGCCGGCTCATTCTGGAGGTCGTAGCCGAAAACGGTGGGATTCCCCCGAAGATGGCCGGCGATCGCCCGATCCACGGCGGCCACACGGGTCAAATCCAGATCTCGGGAATCATTGAAGGTGATCAGCAACCGTAGATCGCGCTGGTGGGCCAAAGTCACCAGCGTATCGAGATGGCCAAACTCCCCCAGGAGCACCTGGGCAGGGAGCGGATCCTGGACGAATATCCGGAGCACCTTATAGCCGGCGGCGGCGGCGGCGTCAAGATCCCCGGCCACCAGGGTAGGATTGAACTTCCCATTCTGCCAGAGTTGCCAGGGCCGATCCGCGGGACCTTCATAATTGATACCGGACAAGTAGGTCAAGGGGGTGGCGCCAAGGACGAAGCCCCCATTGACCACCCGAACCGACGGGGCCGTCAGCCGATAGGGGAGGCCCAGCAGCGGCGTCCCGACCAAGGGGCCCACGGTGGCCGTCATCCCCGAGCGGGGTGATGCCTCGCGGGCCGCCAGGAGCGGAGTACGCGCGTTTGGCGCCGCCGCGACCGCGTCCACGTTCAGTCCCGCCGCCTGCCACTGCACGGTGGGTAATGGGGTGGCACTGGGGGGTGGAGTGGCCGTGGCGCTCGTGGTCGGGCTGGAGGTGACGCTGGATGAAGGAATAGCGGTCGCGGTCAGCACCTGCGTACCGCTGATCGGGGTGCTTGGGCTGCCCGGCATGGCGGTTTGGCTGGATAAGGCGCCAATGGTTGGGCTGTTGGTATTCGAGGGGCTAGGGGTCGCGCTCGGGGAAGCGGTTTCCGTCGCGCTCGGCGAAGGGGTGGCGGTCACGGTCGATACTGGCCCGGCGGACGAGGACGGAGCAAGCGGGAGACGGAACAGTGCGCTTCCATGAGGTTGCAAGAGGGAGCCGTCCGGGACAATCGCGTAGAGAAACGGGGACGAGCCTCCGGTCACGCTCAAGTCGTAGGGAACGGCATAGCCCTCTCCGGGCGAGGTCTGCGGTAAGCCAAAGGAAAGATCTTGCCAGGATCGCCCGCCGTTCAGTGACCTTTCGACCCCCCCGCCGTCCATGGCCGCGTAGAGCCCAGCACCGGAGCCGGAGACCGCCAGCAAGCGCCCTGGCGCCGCCGTTTCCTCGCCAATCCCAGTGTAGGCCGGCAGGCGGACGCCGTGGCTCCAGGTACTCCCATGATCCGCGCTACGCTGAACCCCCGCGGTGCGGGACACGGCATAGACAATGGCCCCACTGGTTGGATCCACGGCCACCCCGCTCACCGGGAAAGCGAGGGCCTCTGTCCAACTCAGGCCCGCATCGTGAGTAACATACAGGCCGCCGTTCCGATACCCGGCCAGGAAGGCGGCCTCGGGGTGCCGCGGGTCTATGGCCAGTACGGATCCCACCGCCCGCCCCGGCCCGTCGCTTCGGGTATCCACCTCGGTCCAGGTCAGACCACCATCGGTGCTGCGATAGACGCCAGTCAAGCCGGCCGCCCAGACAATGTCTGGGTTGGATGGGGCGATCCGAAGATCGAGCATTTGCGCCCCCGGTCCACCGGCTACTCCCACCCGGAGGAAGTTCCAGGTACGTCCGCCGTCGGCGCTGCGTTCCAGGCCGCCGTCCTGCAAGCCAACGAAGAGGAGTTGCCCATTCGCCGAGGAACGGACGAAGCGCATGTGCCCGCTCTCGGGCAGGGTCGCGTCGTACGGCACGCTCAGCAGGTCCGCGGATACGGCGAGACGCTCCGCATGAACGGCGGAAGAACGGAACCCGACCGGAAGGAGGAGAACGAGGAGGATCGCGACTCGCGCCGCTAGTTGTCGGCTCATGCTGCTACGGAGTATGCCGGAGGAGAAAATACCGAACAAGGGGAAAGTAGGGAAAACCCTCCCTCGCGTGCTACACTCTACCCTTGAAAATGGCGAGTGACGAGGCCGGGGGGACGATCATGCGGGGGATTGCCTTTCAGGGAGAACGGGGCGCCTTTAGCGAGGAAGCGGCATCGTACCTGTTTCCCGACCATCCCATGCTGCCCAAGCCGAGCTTCGCCGATGTCTTCGCGGCGGTGGAGATCGGGGAGGCCGATTTCGGGGTGGTGCCGGTGGAAAACTCCACCGCCTATAGCGTGAATGAATCATACGAGTTGCTCCTTGAGTATCAGGGAAGGCTCTATCCTCGGGGCGAGTACGATCTGCATGTCCAGCAATGTCTGATGGCCCTCCCCGGGCAACGACTGGAAGACATCCATACCGTGCAATCACATCCGCAAGCCCTGGCGCAGAGCCGGGAGTTTCTCGAATCGCTGCCCGTGCGGGTGGTCCCCGTCTATGACACGGCGGGGAGCGCCAAACTGGTACGGGAGGGGGAACTGCGTGGGGTGGCTGGGATCGCCTCTCGGCGTGCCGCCGCGATCTATGATCTCGAACTGTTGGCCGAGAATATTCAGACCAACAAAGACAACTACACTCGATTCCTGATCATCGGCCACGACGAGGTGCCGGCCCGGCCCGGTGGGAAGACCAGCGTGGTCTTCGTGGTACGGGATCAACCGGGTTCACTCTTCCGCGCCCTGGCGGCCTTCGCCATTCATGAGGTCAACGTCAGCCGGCTGGAGTCCCGTCCGATCCCGGGCCGGACCTGGGAATACCTGTTCCACGCCAATCTCGAAGGGCATCATGATGATCCCGATGTCGCCGCCGCTCTCTCCGCGTTGGCACGCTGCACCCAGATGCTGAAGGTGATCGGCTCATATCCCAGGCTTACTCCGGCGTGAGACATGCCTCATTCCCTGGCAACTCGATCCGCTCAACCGTGGGTGGCGTCAGCCGGAGATAGCGTCTGGCGGCTCGAGCAAGCGATGATGGGTCGCCGGTGCTGTACAGCGAATACGAGGCGGGCGAAGCAGCGGCCAGGGCATCCCGTTCGACCAGCACCACGCGTACTCTCCGCGCCACCGCGTCTCCGGAGTCAATGACACGCACTTCCGGACCAACCAGGCGTTGAATCCGCGCGCGGATCAGGGGATAGTGCGTGCAACCGAGCCCGAGCACGTCGGCGCCGGATGTTCGCGCTGGGGTCAGTACCTTCTCCAGCAAGGAGTTCAGATCAGAGTTGGTCGCGCGGCCCGATTCCACCTGATCCGCCAGATCAGGGCAGGGGATAGTCACCACCATGCACTCCGCCGCGTGTTCGGCAATCAGCCGAGCGAGATACTGGCTTTCGGCGGTGGCCGGGGTCACCATAACGGCAATGATCCCATCGCGGGTCAGCGCGGCCAACGGCTTGACCACCGGCACGACCCCCACGAACGGTACCTCAGGGAAGGTGGCCCGTAAGTACGCGAGCGCGTGGACGGTCGCGGTATTGCAGGCTACCACGATCAGTTTGGCACCACGGGCCAGAAGGTGGGTAGTGAGACGAGCGGCGAGAGCCCGCAAGGCATCAGCCTTCAGCGCACCGTAGGGGAAGTGCGCGTTATCCGCCAAATAGAGCATCGATTCGGCGGGAAGCAGCCGGCGGGTGGACCTGAGAATGCTCAAGCCGCCGATTCCGGAGTCGAAAAAGCCGATCGGGCGCGTATCCATCCGTCATACGGTAACAGACGCGGGCGCTGGGTGGATCAGCCGGCGATGGGGAGTCGAGCGGCGGCGCTGGCCAGAGTTTGGTCGACCAGCAAGGTTCCCCGCTGCATGGCCGTGGGGGCGGCGTGATTGAAGCCGTGAATCCGGCTGTTCAAGTCGCGCACGTCTGCCTCATATTGGCGGAGAAAGGCGGCCCGATCTTCCAGTCGGACCTGCCGGTCGGAAGCGGACAGGCGGCTCCAGCGGGCGGCAAAACGATCCAACGACGTTGCCAAGGTAACGATAGCCTCCCGGAGCGCCTTGTCGCTCTCCACCAGGTCGGGCGCGAAACCGTTGCTTGCCAGCATACTATAGGCCAACCGCCATTCGGCCGGGACGAAGGGGTTCTCATCCAGGTTCAACGGCTTTCCCGCCCCTGGCAGGTTATCGAAGTCGCCGCGCTCGCGCGCCTCCTGAATTTTCCGTTCGATCAGATCCACTTCATGTTCCCCAGCGGTTCGCTATTCCGCGGCCTGGCGCAACAAATGCTCGGCGGCCTGCTGATCCGGAGCCCGCAAAAGGACGGCATGTAAATCCTGAGGCCGCTCATGATCTTT
>JANWHO010000304.1 GCA_025450375.1 Chloroflexota bacterium | reverse complement strand
TGACGGAGCAGTTCCGCGGCTGGCTGCGTGTCGGAGGCGCCTATCAAGCCTGGCAGCCTGACGCCCAGGGCCGCTTCTGGAGCCGCGCGCTGGGGGTAGGATTCGCCGCCGAGCACGCCCTGCCGCGTGTATACAACCGGGAAGGGCGGCTGGTGCCTTTGCATGGGGAGCGTCGCCATATGCTGACTGAGGAGCGGCGCTTGCGGGCGGAGCAGCAGGAGCACATCACGCGCTTGCAGGCGGAATTGGCGCGCCTGCGTGGTGAGCGGAAATCGCCCTGATCCGCGTTTCCGTCGTGTATACTGACTTTACCGCTAGCCGCCCTAGAATCTACTGGTTTCCCTGTTATCCGCTCGAAGAGGCTGCCATGGCTGCCATACCTGCTCGATCTCGCCGCGATGTCCGTGATGCATACGAATATCCGCAAAGTGGGAACCGCCCGATGCCCTCTACCAAGCACCAGCGGGCCCAACGCAACGTGGCCTTAAGCCTGGAGGAAATCCTTCCCGTCGAGGACGTGGTGGGCGAGGAGTTGATGATCCTTCTGGACGAGAATAACCTACGCCGTCATCTCACCCCCGATGTGTTCGTGGCCCGCGGCGTCGGCGAACTGGACCCGGTCTTTGGCATCTTGCGACTCCAGTATCGGCTCTGGGACGAAGACAAAGTTCCCGATCTGGTCTACGAGGGCGCCTCGCCCAGCACCATCTATCGCGACAGCGCAGGGAAGAAACACGACTATGCCGCCCTGGGAGTGCATGAGTACGTGCAGTTCGATCCCATGGGCGACCTGCTGTCCCCGCGCCTGCAAGTGTTTCGCCTTGCCGAACCCGGCACCTATGTACAGGTGGCGCCCGAAGCCGATGGGGCAGTGCGCTGCGTGACCCTACCCGACTATGATTGGGTAATCGGCGGCTACCTCCTACGTCTCCGCGAACGGGCAACCGGACAACTGATTCCGACCCCTCAGGAGAAGGCACTGGCCGCCAGGGCGGAAGCGCAAGCCGCCAAGGTGGAGGCGGAGGCTGCCAAGGTGGAGGCGGAGGCTGCCAAGGTGGAGGCGGAGGCCGCAATCGCGCAGGCGAATGCCGAGGTGATGCGGGCCGATGTGGCTGAATCCGAGAACGCGCGCCTCCGCGAACAACTTGCGCGCCTCCGCGAGGAGCGTCCCCCCACCTGACCTCCCCTGCGCTCCGTTGCCCTCGCCCACCCGATCCTCTACGATACCCGCATAAACTCCTGCTGACATCTGGGAAAGGACGGGCCGGGTGGGCGACGATGCCGGGATGGCGAAGAGAAGCAACCTGCCTGCATTGGCAACCGAGTTGGCGGCTATCGTGGGCCCGGATCGGGTGCTGTCCGATCCCTACAGCCTGAGTCTCTATAGCTACGATGGCGGTACCGACGCCGCGGCTGCCGATCTGGTGGTTATCCCCGAGGACGGGGCGCAGCTTGCCGTCGTGATGGGGGCGGTCGGTCGGGCCGGAGTGGCTCTGGTCCCGCGCGGCGGCGGTACGGGGCTGGCCGGCGCGGTCATCCCCTGCGAGGGCGGGGTGACGATCTCGTTTGCCCGTCTCCGCCGCATCGTCTCGGTTCAGCCCGAGCATCTGACCGCGCGTGTGGAGGGGGGTGTGGTCAATCTGCATCTGGGGCGGGCCGTAGCTCCACTCGGCCTCCAGTTCGCCCCGGATCCCTCAAGCCAGGCCGCCTCCACGATCGGCGGTAACACCGCGATGAACGCGGGTGGCCCCCATACCCTCGCCTATGGCGTAACCGCCAATCACATTCTGGGGATGCGGCTGTATCTGGCCGATGGGGAGGCGGTGGAGTTGGGGGGCCTTGCTCCCGATGCCCCCGGCTACGACCTCACCTCGCTGGTGGTGGGCAGCGAGGGCACCGTGGGAGTGGCGGGCGAGATTCAGGTGCGCTTGATTCCCCGTCCCGAGGCGATCCGCACCATGGTGGCGATGTTCTCCAGCATCGAGCAGTGCGCGGGCTGCGTGGGGGCGATCATCCAGTCGGGAGTGATCCCGAGTGCCCTGGAGATGATGGACAATAACACTATCCGGGCCATTGAGGCGGCGACTCACGCGGGCTACCCGGTTGAAGCCGAGGCGGTACTACTGATCGAGCTGGAGGGGATCACCGAGGCAGTGGAAACCGGCCTCGCCTCGGTGGTCGAGACCTGCACCAGGGCGGGGGCGATCGAGCTGAAGGTGGCGGCCTCCGAGGCCGAACGGGCCGGACTGTGGAAGGCGCGGAAGGAGGCGGGCGGGGCGATGGGCCGCCTGGCCCCCAATTACTACGTGATGGATGGGGTGGTCCCGCGGAATACCCTCCCCCAGGTGCTCGCCGCCGTTGAGCGGATCGCCGCCGAGCACAACCTGAAGGTAGCTACCCTCCTTCACGCGGGTGACGGGAACATTCATCCCGCCCTCCTCTTCGATTCCGATGAGCCGGACGCTATCGATCGGGTGCGGGCGGCGGGTGCGGAGATCCTGCAAGTCTGTTTGGATTATGGGGGCTCGATTACGGGAGAGCACGGAATCGGGGTGGAGAAGCTGGACGTGGTGCGGCGGATGTTTACCGATGCTGACCTGGAAATCATGTTGCGGGTGCGTGATGTATTCGATCCCCACCGCCACTGCAATCCAGGCAAGCTGTTTCCCACTCCCGGTCGTTGCATCGAACTGCATGGCCGTTCCCTGATCGAGGCGCATTGGTGAGCGACGACGTCCGATCATCCGGTCCCCTCCCCTGGCGCGACCTCACCTTCGAGGAGGCGACCGCCCTGGCGGTGGATGGAATGGCGCCTCGGTTGCTCGCCGAACCGCTGACTCCCGAGGACGTAGCCATGACCCTGCGCGCCGCCTCGTCCGAGGGCCTCGCGGTGTGCCCGCGGGGCGCCGGCACCAAAATGAGCCTGGGCAATCGTCCCGCGCGACACAATCTGGTTCTGAAGACCGGCGGTCTGACCGCCGTACTGGAATACCGGCCGGATGACCTGGTGGCCGTGGCTCTCGCCGGTACCCCGCTGGCCGCCGCCCAGGCGCTGTTCGCCGAATACGGACAGTGGCTAGCCCTCGACCCTCCCTTCGCGGCGACTGCCACCCTTGGCGGCACCCTGGCTTGCAACCAGTCCGGTCCACACCGGCTCCGCTATGGCACGGCACGCGATCTGGTGCTGGGAATGCGAGTGGCCTACTCCGACGGCACCCTGACCCGCTCGGGAGCCAAGGTCGTGAAGAGCGTTGCTGGGTACGATCTGCACAAGATGCATGTGGGGGCGCTTGGTACCCTCGGGGTAATTGTAGAGGTGGCGCTCCGCTTGCATCCCCTGCCGGCTGAAAGGCGTGTCCTGGCCTGTATCCCTCCTGACGACGCCGCGCACTGGCCGGCTATGGCCTCGGTGGTTGCCGGCTTGCTGCGTCTGCCCCTGGCTCTGGGAGCGATTGAGGGACTGAACCGCGAGGCCGGGCGGAAGCTGGCCGCGGACGGATTCGCGGTACCCGATAATGATCTGCTTCTGGTCGTGTGCGAGGGCCATCCGCGCGTGGTGGGCCGCCAGGCTGATGAGGTAGGAAGAGGGGCCGCGGCGGCCGGACTGAGGACCGAGGAAATCGCGACGGGCGACCAAGCGGCGCGGCTGACCGCTGCCCTGGCCGAATCGCGCGCCCCACGCGAAGTCGACGATACCATCCTCAAGCTGAGCGTGCCGCTGGGCGATACGATGCCCGCCCTGGCCGAACTGGAGACCATGCTACCCGGCGCCGCTCTTATCGCGCACGCCGGCAGTGGGGTGGTACATGCGCTACTCAGGCGCGGGGTGGAGACGACGCCGGCCCTGGTAACGCAGCTCCGTACCTGGGCACGGGGCCGCGGCGGACACCTGGTCGTCGAGCACTGTCCCCCGGGGGCCAAAGGTGAATTGGATGTGTGGGGGCCGACCTCGGCGCCGCGCCTGGTCCGGGGGCTCAAGGCCACCCTGGACCCCACCGCGATACTGAACCCTGGCCGCTTCGTGGAAGGACTCTAAATGATCTCGAAAGCTGGGCCCCGGCCCTCGCTTCCCCGCGATCTGCTGCGCGCCTGCGTCCATTGCGGGCTCTGCCTGCCCACCTGCCCGACCTATGACCTGCTGGGTGACGAACGAGACAGCCCCCGCGGCCGGCTCTTCCAGATGAAGGCGGCGGCGGATGGGGTAATCGCCCTCGACGACCCTTCGCTGCGGCGCCATCTCGACCGCTGCCTGGGCTGCAGAGCCTGCGAAACCGCCTGCCCTTCTGGAGTCCGCTTCGGCCGGGCCCTGGAGGAAGTCCGTGCGGTGTTGCCCCCGGCATCGCCCCAGACGGCGGCAATCGGCGCCCTGGTCCTCGATGGCCTGTTTGCCTCGCCCCGGCTTCTCGACGCGGCGGGAAGCGCGCTCCGGGCCTATCACCGCCTGGGCCTGGGCCGCGCGGCGCGAAAAGCGGGCCTATTCTCGCTGCTGCCCCCGCGACTTGGGAACCTGGAGGCGCTCCTGCCCACCCCGCAACCCTTCCGTCCTTTGCCGGCCCAAATCCCACCTCTGGGTGTGCCGCGGGCGCGGGTGGGAATGATCACCGGCTGCGTGATGCGGCAGTTATTCTCCGCCACCCATGCCGCCACGGCGCGGGTGCTGGCGGTCAACGGGGCCGCCGTGGTCATCCCCGGTGAGCAGGGCTGCTGCGGCGCCCTCCATCTGCACGCTGGCCACCAGGCCACGGCGCGGACATTGGCCCGAAGCATGATAGATGCGTTCCCCGATGACCTGGACGCCATCATCGTCAATGCCGCCGGATGCGGCTCGGCGCTCAAGGAATATGGCCACCTCCTCGCGGACGACCAGGAGTATGCCGAGCGGGCGGCCCGCTTCGCCGCCCGCGTTCGGGACGTGAGTGAGTGGCTGGATCAGGTGGGTGTCCGTCCTCCCACCGTCCCCGTGCCCTTATCCGTGACCTACCAGGATGCCTGTCATCTCCGTCACGCCCAGGGTATCCACGAGGCCCCACGCCGGCTGCTCGGGGCCATCCCCGGCCTGGAGTTGGTGGAACTGGCGGGCGCGTCCGATTGCTGCGGCAGCGCGGGCATCTATAATCTCACTCAGCCCGATCTGGCGGATCGACTGCTGTCGCAAAAGATCGATCGGGTAGCCACCACGGGCGCCCGCTGTCTCGCGGTGGGGAATCCCGGCTGCGCGATCCAAATTGCAAGCGGCTTGCGCGCCCGCGGGATCCGCATGGCGGTGGTGCATCCGGTGGAACTGCTGGATCGAGCCTCTGGCCAGGGAAGGGAGGGGAACGGGAGGTGACCCAGACCGTACGGCACGATGTTTTACGCCGAGCCCGCGAGGCCGGGATCCGAATGATTCGCTTTGTCTTTTGTGACCAAAGCGCGGTGGTCCGCGGAACGTCCACCCATGTGCGTTTGCTGGAGGATCGCCTACAGACAGGTATCACGATTCCCGCGGCGGTGGCCAATCTCTCGCTGCTCGATCTACCGGCGCCCACGCTTGAGACGGCCGGCGAATTGCTCCTGCTGCCCGACCCAGATTCCTTCGTCCCACTTCCCTACCTGCCTGGGGTGGGCAGTTTGATCGCGGACCTCATCGCGCTCGATGGTGAGCCGTGGCCAAGTTGCCCGCGCGGCTTCCTGAGGAGAATGCTGGCCCGTCTGGAGGCAAAGGACCTTCGCGTACGCTCCGCATTCGCGGGGGAGTTCAGTTTGCGGCGGGAGGAAGGAGGCACGTTTCAGCCGCTGAACGACGGACCCGCCTATGGAACCGAAGGAATGAATGCCGCCGCTCCCCTTATTGATGCGCTGGCCGGCGCCCTGGAGGCCCAGGGGATACCGGTGGAACACTACCATGCGGGGTGGGGACCGGGGCAACATGCACTCTCGGCGCGGCACGCCGAGGGTCTCCGCGGAGCTGATAACCAGGTGATTCTCCGGGAGACCATCCGAGCGATGGCGGCAGGGAAGGGGATCATGGCCAGTTTTGCTCCGGTTCCCCTGGCGGGCCAACCGCGGAATAGCGCGCGCATCCATCTAAGTCTCTTCAGTAAGGATGGGCGTACGGCGATTTTCCCCGATCCACGGGGAGCCTATGGGTTGAGCAAGGCGGGCCGCCACTGGGTAGCCGGGGTGATCGCGCACCTGCCGGCGATCACCGCCCTCACCAGAGCGAGCGTCAACTCCTATCGCCAGACGCTTCCAGACAATCAGCCATCATGGAGAAGCGCGGTGGATGGGGCGGCAATCCGCGTGGCCGCCTCGCCGGCACACGAGCGTACGGGTGCCGCGTACATTGAACTCCGCTCGGCGGACCATACCGCCAATCCCTACCTCGCGCTGGGGGCACTGATCGCCGCCGGCCTCGACGGAATCGCGCGGGAACGTGATCTAGGCGAGCCGGCGAGTACCGATTCGTCCGAACAGGGGCAACTGGAATCGCCTCCCCTGCCCACCAGCCTCCTCGACGCCCTGGCGGCGCTCGAAGCCGATCCGATACTCGGTGAGGCCATGGGCGCCCCGCTCCTGGCCTCCTTTCTCGCCATTAAACGCCTGGAGGCCACCCATTTCGCCGCTCAGGATGCCGAGTACGAGATCCGGTACCATCGAGATCGGTTCTAGAAGAGTCAGAGGAGTTGTGCGATGATCATTACCACGACCGAGAATATCCATGGCTACCGCGTCGTCGATGTCAAGGGCGAGGTGTTTGGGCTGGTCGTCCGGAGCCGAGGCATTGGCGGCAATATCATGGCCAGTCTTCGTTCCCTCAAGGGCGGCGAAATAAAGGAATATACGTCCTTGCTCGAGACTACCCGCCGCGACGCGGTCGACCGCTTGGTCCAGAACGCGCAAGCCATGGGCGCCAACGCGGTGGTAATGATGCGATTCGACTCATCGGAGATTGGGGACACCATGTCCGAAATCGTGGCCTACGGCACCGGGGTAGTGGTGGAGCGTGAGGAATAGGCGCCTCGCGTGACCTTTTCGGGCTCGGTTCCGTTGCCCTGTTAGCCAAGGCACGCACGGACGGTGCACGCGCCGTGCTAGAGCCGCCATCATGCGTGAATGGTTGGGCGAGCGAGGTGCCGGAGTGGGCTCAACGGTGGGTATGTCTCTATTTTCCGGTGCGATCATGGAAGCGAAGGGCGGCACGATGTGTCCCCTTTCACGGGCATGCCTCGAATGGGCGAGCGGAGCGATTCATAGCCTCCCAGATGCGGTCGGACTGATGCCCGATCAGGTCCAGCCCTCCACGGCTACCACCGATCGCGACACGGTAGCCTCTCCGGTGTCCTCCGTCTCGTATGCCAGTCTGGATGAGGGGGCTCTGGTCGAGGCGGCCAAGCACTCGCCCGATGCCTTCGGTCTCCTGTATGAACGTCATGCGCGGTCGGTGTTCGCCTTCTGCTACAGCAAGCTTCAGGATGGCGCGCTAGCAGAGGATCTGACCTCGCAAACCTTTCTCCAAGCCCTCAAGGCCCTTCCCCGCTATCAGCAGCGCGCGACACCCTTCAAGAGTTGGTTGTTTCGGATCGCCGCGAATCTGATCACCGACCGGCATCGGGCTCAGCGCCCCGAGCAGCCGCTTGATACCCCGCCTCCCGGATACGCCGAGGGGGCGGCATTCGAGCCGGCGGATCCCAAAGGCGAGGCCGATATCGCCGCCTGGGAGCAGGCCGAGGACTTCAATCGCCTGATCGCCAATCTGACCACCGAGCAACGAACGGTTGTGCGCCTCCGTTTCGTCGAGGGCTTGCCCATGGCGGACATCGCGGCTCAGGTGGGCCGCAGCGAGGGCGCGGTGAAGATGCTGCTGTTGCGGGCCCTCCAGAACCTGCGCCGTCGCCTGGACCAGGAGGCCGCTCATGCGGGATGATACGCGCGCGGATATCCTGTTCTCGGCTCTGGCTGGAGAGCGGCGGGTGCCGGACGATCAGGAGTTTGGCGAGTTACGGGCGCTGGCTGATCTGGGGGCCCAACTGGAAGCCCTGGGACCGGCGATGGCCGCTCTCTCACGTGCCGACGATGCCTTCGATCCATCCTTTGCCGCTGGGCTGCATCGCACTCTGCTGGCCGCCCACCCAGCAATTATCCAGCTGGAGTCCGTTCGGGCCGACAGCTCGGCCCGGAGGGCGGCGGGGGCGGTTCGCCGAATCTCCCGGCGGATGCTTACCCTGGCCCTGGTGGCGCTGGCCCTGGCCGCGGCCGTGGTGATAACTATCCTGCACGGCGCTCAGCAAACCGCGCCAGTGGGGACGGGGGTGCTGAGTGCTACCGCCACGACGGTAACGAGAACCACCGCCGGCGTCGCGCCGTCCGTTCCTCCTGCCGCCCGCCGCGGACCCGGATTCGCCCCCAACACCCCAAAAGTGCGAACCTTTAGCGGCATGGCGCGCAGACCGGCCACCGGGACACAGCCCACCCCCGCGCGGACGGACAGTGGAGCGGCCCCGGCCACGGCGGGAGGCACGCATGGACTGGCTAGTGGATCAACGCCCCCTGGGACGTCCACGCCAGAACAAGCACAGGCTGCCACGGTGCCCGGCCCAGCCACGCCCACCGCGATCCATACATCAACCACCAAGTCCAGGGGGCCGAAGCTGGGTGCGGCTGGCATACAGCCCTCCACTGGCGGGGCCACCTACCGCTACCAGTTGCCCGAGCGAACGCCGAGCCAGCCTGGTAAGGTGCCGGTCTACCGCTTGCGCCTCACCGCGCTCTCGTCGAAAGCGGCACACGCCATCGTGGCAACCTTTCCCGGCCTTAAGCCGCTTCAGGGGACGAACGGGCTGGACTTTGCCGACCCGGACGAGCATCTCCAGATCACCCCGACCACTGGTGAGATCGTGTACACACGGCTGGTCCATGCGGTCGAAGCCGCCCCGCCCGCCCCAGCCCCGAGTACCGCCCTCGCGTTGGGCGCCGCCCGTGACTGGCTGCGTAGGCACGGCCTATTTCCCATCCACGCTGGGCCATTGACCACGACGGTTACAACTGCCGGCATCTGGACGACGGTACACATCATGCCCGCTCTACACCCGGCTCTCCTCGCCACGGCTCAGATACCGGCGATCACGGTGATCGTTGACCCTCGGGGCGTGGTAACGAACGCGCATATCCGCTGGGCAACCGTCGAGTCGGTGGGTACCGCCGCGCTGATCTCGCCGAGCGCGGCCACGCAAGCAAGCGAGAAGGCCCGGACTACCGCCACCGCCTCCGGTGCGCGGGGTGTACCGCCACAGGGGCAGGCGGCCCTCCTATTCACGGTTTCACGGATCACGCTCGCCTACCAACCAACCGTTGAGGGCACGACCCTGGTGCTGCGCCCCGTGTATCTGTTACGCGGTACCTTGAAAGGACGGCCATTGAGCCAAACCGTGGCGGCCGAGGCGCGATAACGAAGATGCGATAGTTTGTACTTCGAGCACGCGGAGGATCGTTCCCGTAGCGGAAGGATGGATAGGCGATGGACCTGGTTTTGCGCGCGTACGACCACCTTACCGTGGCGCGGGCAGAGGCAATGCCGGTGGCTCGTTTGTTGGACGCCCTGAATCGCGGGGAATTGCGCTCCTCGGCGAAGCGGCGGGTTGGCCTGAATGCCGAGGAAGATGTGTTTGCCCGAGAGACGGTAATCGAGCGCCTTGAGAGCCTGATCCAGGAAAACCGGGGCGAGAAGAGCCTGGCCTCTCTCCGTTCCACCTCCGCCCCTGGTCCCGGTCCCGGTTCAGTTCACGGCGCGCCCGTCGATGCCGAGGAAGCGGTGGCGTTGCGCGAGGATCTGGTACGGGTTCTTACCTACGGACTGTGGCGGGCCCCGGAATCGGTGGTATCCCATGTGCTGGGCATCGTCAGCGGACGAGAGAACGCCACCTTCCTGCTGGGCGACCCGGATTCCTTCGCCGGGTTGGCGATCGCGCTTGAAGTAGCGCAGGATGACGAGGCGTTCGCCGCTCGTTTCGGAGATTCGGTGCGGGCCTCCCTCAAGGCCGCGAGGAAACCGGCTGATCCGCCCGCGGTAACGCGCGAGCTTGTGGCCTGCCAGCAGGTGCTGGGCCCGATCGCCCGCCTGCTGCACGGGGCGCGCGACGTAGGTCTGCGAGTGATCGCCTACCAGGACGAGCCGGGCGCGGACGGATTGACTCACTTTCTCTCTCACGATCAGGCGACCGCTCCAGACGATGGGCCGGCGGCGGGAACCAGCGGGAATGGACACATGCCCTGAGGCACGTCAGCCCTGGCTGCGGAGTCTCGCCAGTTCGGCCTCCAATTCAGCGATGCGCCGCGCCTCTCTACCCTTTTAATCGCGTACCCTCGGGGTCGTAGAGCGGTTCGCGGGCGACCGTCGCCGCCAACCGCTCGCCGAAAAACTCGATGATCACCGGCGTACCTTCGCTGGTATGGCTGATCGGCAGATACCCGTAGGCGATTCCACGGCAGATCGTATGGCCGTAAGCGGCGCTGGTCACATAACCAAGCACGCGGTCCCCATCCAGAATCGGCTCCTTGCCCATCACCACCCGCTCGGGATCGTTGAGGGTGATCGGGCACAGCTTGCGGGTGATGCCTGCCTCCTTCTGGCGGATCACCGCCTCCCGACCCAGAAACTCGCCCTTGCCGACCCTCACCGCGAAGCCCAGGCCCGCCTCAAGCGGTGTGTAGTCCGTGTGGATGTCCTGGCCCCATAGACGGTAGCCCTTCTCCAGGCGCAGCGACTCGAAGGCCGCCCCGCCCGCCGCCGTGATCCCCAGATCGGTCCCCGCTTCCCACAGGAGATCCCAGAGATATTGCCCATATTCGGTGGGCGCGTACAGCTCCCAGCCCATCTCACCTACGTACGAGACCCGCAGGGCCAGAACCGGGACCGGGCCGACCGCGAGACGACGGGCGCCAAAGTAGGGGAAGGCGGCATTGCCAAGGTCGTCCTCGCAGACCCGTGAAAGAACCTCGCGGGCATGCGGACCCCAGAGACCGAGGCAGCAGTACGCCGAACTGAGGTTGGTGATCCGCGCCGAGCCATCCTCCGGCAAATGGCTCCGCAGCCAGGCAAGATCGTGCATCCCCACTCCGCCGCCGGTCAGAACCCAGAACCGATCCTCATCGAGCCGCGCGACCGTGAGATCGCACTGGATCCCGCCCCGTTCGTTCAGCATCGCGGTGTAGGTGACCTTGCCGAGCGGCTGATCCATCCGATTGCTGGCCAGCTTCTCCAAGAAGCCAAGCGCGCCGGGGCCGCTCACCTCAAGCTTGGTGAAGGCCGTGAGGTCGAACAGCGCCACCCGCTCGCGTGCCGCCTGGTGCTCGGCGGCGGCGATCGGCGACCAGTAGCGGGCGGTCCAGCCCTCCCGGCGCGGCTGGCGTACCTCCGCCGTCAGAGATTGGTTCGCGGCATACCACTGGGGCCGCTCCCAACCGGCGCCCTCGAAGAATACCGCTCCCAACTCTTCCTGCCGCTGGTTAAAGGGACCCCGCCGGAGGCCGCGTGGGTGCTCAAGCTGCTGCAAGGGGTGGATCACGTCGTAGACCTCGCGGTACTGCTGAGCCCCGCGAGCCCGCGTGTAGGCCAGGGTGGCGACGTGCCCGTGGAAGCGATTGAGGTCCGCCTCCCGCATGTCCAGACTGGGCAGCCCCTCGACCATCCACTCGGCAATCAGCTTCCCCACTCCGCCCGCGTGGGTCACCCATACCGCCTCGGCCACCCAGAAGCCGTGAACATCGATGGACTCGCCGATCAGCGACTGCCCATCGGGCGTGAACGAGAACATGCCGTTGAAGGCATCGCGGAGCCCAACCCCACGTAGGGCCGGAAGGAGATCGGCGGCCGCCTCCATGGCCGGCGCGAAATCATCCGCCGTAAAGGGAAGCATCGAGGGCATCACCGGCGCCTCGCCATGGCGGGGGATCCGGTCCACCTCCACCAGCAGCGGTTCATGACCATAGGAACCGATCCCGTAGCTCTCGCCGTGCTGGCGGAAATACATCGAGCGATCCTGATGGCGAAGAATAGGATGGCTCACCCCGGTCTCCCCGGCCAATTGGGGGAGCGGTGCCGTCCGTACGTATTGATGCTGGACCGGGATGAGGGGGATGGGCACCCCCGCCTTCCGCCCGATCGCCGGACCCCAGATCCCGGCGCAGACTAGCACGCGCTCGGTGGCGATCCGCCCCCGGTCGGTGAGCACGGCCCGCACCCGCCCCCGGTCGATCTCGATCCCGGTCACCGTGGTCCGCTCCTCGAATCCGGCCCCACGCCCCATCGCGGCCCGAGCCATCGCCTCGGAGACGGGCACCCCGCCGGCCAGGCCGTCGGACGGCACGTGGATCGCGCCGCGCACCCGTTCCGCTCGGAGCAGGGGAACCATCCGCGCGGCCTCCTCGGCTGAGATCAGGTGGGCTTCCACTCCCCATGATTTGGCCCACCCCGCCTTCCGTTTGAGATCCTGCCACCGTTCGTCGGTGGTCGCCACTTCAATGCTCCCCACGGGCAAGAAGCACGGATCGCCATCAAGGGCCAGCGAGCCATAGAGAGCTACGCTTTGCTGGGCCAGGGTGCAGACCAGGCGCGAGGAATTGAGTTGGAACATCAGACCAGGCGCGTGCGAGGTCGATCCGCCCGCCGCGAACAGCGGTCCCTGCTCCAGGACCAGCACGTCCTTGCAGCCCAACTGTGTAAGGTGATACGCGGCGGCGCAGCCCACGATCCCGGCCCCGATAATCACCACGTCGGCGTGTTCGCGCATATCCCTCATTCCTTCGTTGGCCACGGTAGCGCCTGATCGGTCAGACAGGCTGGAGAAAACGGTCGAGCCCGAACAGGCTGATGTCGTGCTGGGTCCGGCCATGGATCGCCAGATCAGCCATGATCTCGCCCACCACGCCGCAGAACTTATAGCCGTGGCCCGAGAAACCCGCCGCCACCGCGACCTGAGAAGCGCGCTTCAGGGTATCGATGATAAAGTGCTCATCCGGGCTGTTCTCGAACATGCAGGCGCTCATGGAGAGAGTCGCGCCGGCCCCCTTGGGAAAGTAGGTCTCCGCCAGCCGGCGAAGCGCCGCCTCGTCACGGGAATGACACTCACGGTCCACCGTGTCGCCGGTCGTTTGCTCGTGAAAGTGATGAAAGAGCCCGAGTTTGAAGCCGGGAACGGAAAAGAGCGGGAAGCCATAGATACGTTCCTCCGGACTCACCTCCAGCACGAAAATGGGGAAGCGGTCGGGTAGGAACAGCGCGGGCTCGGTGGGTTGCAGCCAGGCCACCACCTGCCGCTCGGCCACCACCTTCCCCGCCAGCTCCGGCACCAGCGACCCGGCCCACACCCCGGCGGCGATCACCAGCCGCGCCGCCTC
>JANWHO010000303.1 GCA_025450375.1 Chloroflexota bacterium | reverse complement strand
TACCGGTGGGCGAGATCCTGGAGGCCGGTGAGAAAGCCGATCTTGGGTAACACCAAGCCCATGTTTCCAGCCACCGGTTCCACGATGATTGCCGCGATCCGGTCACCGACACGGGTGAAAAGCTCCCGCACCGCGTCCAGGTCGTTGTACGGAGCACAGAGCGTGTCGGCCGTGCTGGCGGTGGTGACCCCAGGGCTGTCCGGGAGACCGAGGGTCGCGACCCCCGAGCCTGCCTGGACCAAAAAGCCGTCAGCGTGCCCGTGATAGCATCCCTCGAACTTGAGTACCTTGGGGCGCCCGGTAAAGGCACGGGCCAGGCGGGCGGCGCTCATCGTGGCCTCCGTGCCCGACGACACGAATCGCATTTCCTCCACGGCTGGCATGGCGGCATGGATCAAGCGGGCAAGCTCGGACTCCAACTCCGTGGGCGCGCCAAAACTCGTTCCGCGGGCTGCCTGCGCGGTGATGGCCGCGATCACGTCAGGATGGGCGTGACCCAGGATCAACGGGCCCCACGACAGGACGTAATCAATCATCCGGTTCCCGTCCGCGTCAATCAGGTACGGTCCCTCGCCACGAGCGATAAAGCGGGGAGTCCCTCCCACGCCCCGGAAGGCACGGACAGGGCTGTTGACTCCACCGGGAAACAATCGACATGCCTCCGCGAACAGAGCTTCCGAGCGAGCGGTGCCTGCCATAGTCTAGTCTCCGCCCAACGGCTGCAAGTCGAAGAGGCGTCGGGTCGCCATGGCAAGGCCGTTCCCGGCCTCAGGATCCTTGAGGCTCACCATGGGGCGATGAAGCAGTTTATTGACGATGGAGGCGGACAACGCTTCCACTGCCTGCCTCTGGTGGGGCGAGAGATCCGGCAACTGGGCCAGGACACGCTCCACCTCCGTGACTCGGATCGATTCCGCGTGGTCGCGAAGGGCCCGGATGGTGGGAACCTGCCCCTGAGCGGCAAGCCAGCGCGAAAACGCGGCAACCTCTCCCTCGATCAGTTCCCCGGCCCTCGCGACCTCGGCTGCCCTGGCCTCCCGGTTCGCGGCGCAGAGATCGTGAAGACAATCCACGTCATACAACAGGACGCCTGGTAGGTTGGCCGCGTCGGGATCAATGTCGCGCGGTACCGCCAGATCGCAGAACATCAAGGGAAGATCGCGCTTCCGCGTGCCCAGGGCCCGACTGACCATCTCGGCTCTAATGACCGGCTCCGGAGACGCCGTGCAGCCCAGAACCAGGTCCACCTCGGTCAGGGCCGCCTCCACGTGCTCGAATGGCCAGGGTTCGGCCCCATAGAGGCGCGCCAGAGCGTCCGCGCGCGCGGCGGTGCGGTTCGCGATAAGGACACGGGTATCCGGTTCGTCCCGCAGGTGTTTCAAAGCCAATTCGCCGGTTGCCCCAGCGCCCACCACGAGAATGCGCCGTCCCGCCAGACCACCGAGGCGCTCACGGGCCAGATCAACCACCACCGAGACCGCGGAAAGGTGGCCGCGGGCGATTCCCGTTTCGGCTCGGACCAATTTTCCCGCCGCCAAACCGCCCTCAAGCAGTCGGTAGAGAATCGACCCCAGGGCATCGGCGTCACGCGCGGCGTCCAGGGCGCCCTTCAACTGGCCCAGAATCTGATCCTCGCCAAGGACTATCGAATCAAGGCCGGCGGCCAGGCGGAACAGGTGGTGGGCCGCGTCCGCTCCGCGCTTCACGTAGAGGTACGGGGCAATCTGGTCGGCTATCCCGCCATGCCAGTCGCGCAAAAACCGGAACGCGAGGTCGGCGCCGTCACCGGCCTGCTCGTCCACCGTGTAGACCTCGGTGCGGTGACAGGTGGAGAGGATTGCCGCCTCGGGCACCAGCCGGCGGAGAGCCGGCAGGGCGCGGGCCAGGTCAGACTCGCTGAAGGCCAGTTGCTCGCGCAAGGCTACGGGCGCGCTCCGTTGATGGACGCCGATGAGCACAGGTTCCAAGTCAGCCCTCGTAACCGGCGATAGTGCCGAGGAGGATCGAGTCCATGAAGTGGTCCACCCGCGTATAAAGGGTGCCAGCGTCGGCCACCGCCGCGGACGCAGCCAATCCGGGTCCGAATATCGTCTGGCACGAGAAGGCACACCGGAAGAAAAGGAAGGCCTCGCCCACTCGGTTCCCTTCCGTGCCTCCAAAACATGCCAAATCTACCACTTCAATTCTAACAAACCTACCATTGGGGAGCAAAGCGCGGCATATGTCAGCTCAACTTTGGCCCACCCATTGCAATCGCGTCGGCAATCTGTTACCGTTCTCTTGTACACTGCTAGTGGACTAGATGACTTGATGGTTGATGGTAAAGGAGGTGAGGCAGTTTCGAATGCCGCCGTGGGGGGATGAGTACCTTTAGCGCGAGTTCAGGCAGAGGGGCAAACGAACTATGGATTCCCAGAACGACCAGCAGAACAGCGATCAGTACGGGCAACCGGCCAATCAGACGACCACCCAGTCTGGTGACCAAGGGCCGGCCGGAGGCATAGACGGGCAGGCGGTGGACCGGATCGACCAAGCCATCGACCAGCTTGCGGGGCATGTGCCCGGGGGGGCCGGGATGGCCCAGAAAGCTAAGGATGCGGTACCCGGCGCGCTCGACTCGCTCGAAAAGACGGCGGAGGGCCGGCTAGGCGGGCTGTTCGGCAACAAGACCAACTAAATCGGCCACCAAGGCATGAAGATGCCGGAGAGGAAATGACCATGGCCAGCATGAGCGATCATCTCGACAAAGCCTATGAAGGCAAATCGGCCCATGAACTTGTCAACGCTCCCGTGGATGCACTGAAAGGCGTCTCGGAGGGAGACGCTGAATTGCTGAAGAAGGCATTCGGCATTGACACTATTGGTGACCTCGGAAAGAACGTGTATTTCCTGCGCGCGCAGGAAATTGTCTCCAAGGCCGGCACCACCAAACGCTAAATCCGTCCTCGACCATCCGCTCTAGCGGGGAGAACGTTTAATGTTCCGTCGTTTACTCCTGGCCCTGGTGTTGTTGTTGGCACTGGCCCTCGCGGGCACGCCCGCCACCCAACTTGCCGCACCGGTCCACGCCGCGCCCGCCGCCGCGCCATCGGCGCAGCATCAGGCGTTTTTTGACAAGACGCGCGTGGTCGTTCACCTGGCGATTGCCTACGGGGTTTTCCACCACTGGGTCTGGAAGCCCTTCCGGGCCGGCGACCTTACTATGCACCATAAAATCCAGTTGATTAAGGCCGGCCTGGCTCTGCTCTTCGCTGTACACGAGATCCACAAGGCACTCGACATCACAAGCCACTCCAACTCCAATACCCTCAAGAAGCTCAACAGCGTGCTGGTGGGGTTGGAAACCAAGTTCACCAGTGTCGGCACCCTATTCCACCAGGCCCCGAATGGCCTGACCGATACTCAGGTGAGCTCCTCGATCAACCAGCTGAACAGCGGGGTCGATTCCTCCAACTCGATCCTGCATGCCCCGGACGCGCCAATCTCGCAACTTGGCAACTTCTAACAAGGCTACGATGGCGGCCGGCCATCCACGCGGCGCCCCGTGCCGAGTCCCAGGCATGGGGCGTTGTCGTGCGTGGCGATCATGACGGCACCGCGGATCCCTTCGAGAACCGTCTTGGACCACCAATGTGTAATCAGGAGCCCCAGAAAAGTGAACGTAAGGGCCTTGTATTCGCCATTATTCAGATGGTCCAGGTTGTCACCGGTGCTGGGCTGGGCGCTTCTGTTGGTCGGAGTAGCCATCCTTGTCCTGCGGCTCCGCGCCGATTTCGCGCATCCTGGGGCGCCCGGCGCGTCCGGCCTTCGTGGCTCGGTTGCGCATCAACACGCAAACCCGTTTGCGGGACCGTTGATTCCGCTCCCACGCCCCATCCCGCTCGATGCAGCCGGACGAGTGTTGCCGATCCTGGGCGGTCCGAGCCTCGATGCTGGGCGGGTGAACGCCATCCTAGCGGCCTATGGGTCGCCTCTGCGGGGACACGGCGGGGAGTTCGCGGCTCTGAGCCGCCGCTACCGAGTTGATGATGCCATTGCCCTGGCATTCTTCGTGATGGAGAGTCGCGCCGGTACGCGTGGAGAGGCGTTGTATACGCATAACATCGGCAACTTGCGCCCCGCGTCGGGAAGCGGCGCGGCCGATACGTATCAAAGCTACGGATCGTGGATGGAAGGCGCGGCTGCATGGTTTCGGTTGATGCGGGAGGTGTACGTGAATACGCTGAAACTGAATACGGTCGAGGCGGCGGTGCCGGTCTATGCACCCTCCTCCGATGCCAATGATCCGACCGGCATGACCGCGGGCATTCGCCAATTGGTCGAATGTTGGCGTGGCAAGGCGGTAGCCTGCCCGAATGATCCGCCAGGCGTAAGCGCGCTTGTCACGGCGGCGCCCGGTCGCGACGAACCCGTCCGCGCGGTTGCCGTGCTCACTTCGGAGCACAATCCAGAATCCCGATAACCACGAGGGACCTTAGGACAAGTGTTTGGTTCCCAGCACCCAGCGAAACACCTCCTGAACCTGATGCTCCCGCACTGGTTTGGCCAGGATCAGCACTGGGCACTCCGGGGTGCCGTGCAACTCGGCAAGGTCGTCCGGAAAGCCGGTGATCGCTGCCAGAGGCAGTGACGGCCATCGGTGATGCACATTGCGAATGAACGCCACACCGTCAGCCCGGCCAGGTACGCGTACGTCGCTCAGGATCAGGGCGATCGATGGATCGCTTATCAGTGCAGCCAGCGCCGCGTCCGGGGAACCGACGGTCATGGCGCGATGACCGGCACGCCTTGCGTAGTTACGCAGCAACTCACGCATGTTCTCATCGTCGTCAACGATGAGCACGCTGGGAGGTACGTGGTCCTTAACGTACGTACCGCGACCCTGTTGGCGGCTAACCAGTCCCTCATGTTCGAGTTGCGCTACGGCGTGGCGAGCGGTGACCGTGGATACGCCAAACTGGGTCGCAAGCTTGGTGGCCGCGGGCAACGCGGTACCAGTCGCGTAATCACCGCGGAGGATGCCCTCGCGCAGATCGATATACACCCGGCGGACCCGCGGGCCAAGCCTGTCGTGCATGATTCTCCATCAAGAGAATAGCGGAGGCATCCATCCATTTGGCCCACCTGTCCGTTTCACCAGGATGCTCTCCCAGTTTGATGGTGATCGAGGGGGCCTCACACTCTTACCATAAGGGTATCAGGATCGAGGCCCTACTGGGACAACTGGTGGACAGACGATGCGGCAGCCGGAAGGACGGTCCCCCGGCTGCCGCATCGTCTGTCCCGAGCCGCTTATCCGAGAGCGATAGGCAATTGCAGTCGAAAGGTGCTGCCTCCCGGCCCGGTCGCCTCCAGATCCAGGTCACCACCCATGGCCCGCGCCAACCTCCTGCTTAGGTGCAAGCCCAGCCCGGTGCTGGTTCGACCTGGCCGTGGTTGGCTGCCCGGAATGGTGCCAAAGCGGGTGAACAGCCGTTCCCTTCCGTCGACGGGCACGCCCTGGCCCTGGTCCCGAACCCTCACCACCGCCATATCGCTCTCAGCCCGCCAGGTTATAGCAATCTCGCTCCCTTCTGGTGAGTATTTGGCCGCGTTGTCCAGGAGATTTGTCAGCACCTGTGGGGCGCGTTCGACGTCCACCAGCACCCGCAAGTCACCCGGTCCATGTGGAAGTATACGTTGGCCATGATAGGCGCCGCGCACCTCGTCCGCCGCCCGCCGCGCCAGGGTGGCCAGTGCCATCCGCTCCCGATGCGGGGCCAAATCCGCGGCATCCAACGCGCTCATCGCCAACAGGTCCTTGAGGAGGCGTTGCTGGCGCGTCGCCGATACCATTACGCGTTGAAGATGTTCCAGCCGCTCGTCCTCCGTAGCTTGCCCGGAATGCCAGCGCAGAATATCGGTGAAGCCGATGATCGCGTTGAGCGGTGTATGTAACTCGTGACAGAAATCGGCTACAAGTTGGCTGCGGTCCCGGGCCAGCGCCTCCGCGGCGCGGGCGCGTTCCTCGGCCCTGCTAGAGAGAAGTGTCCGCTCCAGAACCTGGGCGGTCACCTGTGCCAGGAGCATGATCGTCTGGCGATCCCGCGCCCCGCCCGGAGGCATCGCGTTAAACCTCAGGGCGATGGCGCCAATCGTGCGTCTACCCACGCACAGCGAGATGAGCTCACCATACGCGCGGGCATCCTGCCCAGCCGTACCGAGGGCAAGAGTCAAGGGCATTTCCCAGGGCCGATCCTCAGTTATTAAGAGTTGGTTCGTCACGGGGATTCGACCGTCCGAGTCCGGTAGCGCGAGCTTCGGATAGACTGGTTCGACGCGTTCCAGCCAGGCGCCATCCGCTGCCGGCACGTAGACTGCCCCATCCACCGCTCCCACGGCGGCACAACCCTGATTGAGCACGATAGCGGCCACTTCCCCGGGGGTCCGCGCGGCGGCAAGGGCCGCCGTCGCGGACTGTAGGGCCCGCAGTCGGAGCAGGTGGTCCCGCAGCCTCATGGTGCCTCTGTCATGGCTCACGAGTGGTACCGCTTACGTCGCGCCGCTCCACGAAACGCTCCAATTCGCGGGCAGCGACAGTCCTGCCGCCCACGCCAAAGGCAATGGCCGCCGCCACGGCAACCGCGCCCAGGGTCAGGCCAAATGCCAGGGTAATGATCTGCGCCCCAATACCAAGCTCCTGCAAGGCCATCGCGCCGGCCAGCATGAGGATTGCCGCCTGTGCAACCACGGCGAGTAGGCCCGCATTGGCCGGGCCGGCGGCCCGTACCGCGGACGCGGCAAGTCTAGCCAGGAAGAGCCCAATCCCGAAGACGATCAGGCCGAGTATGACGTGGCCGCCCAGTTGCGTGAACTGGGTGACGAGCACCGCAACCTGGCTAAACCCGATGGTCTGCAAGGCTTCGATAGCGGCAAACAACATGATCGTCACCATCACCAATCTTCCCACGAGCATCGACAAGGTGGGTGAGGTGGTGTCACCGCGCGCCAGTCCCAGGCGTTTCGGGAGACGATCGCTTCCGGCCGACGCCAGTAAGTTGGTGACAATCGGGGCCAGCACCCGTGCTACTACATAAGCGATGGCGAGGGTTAGACCAGCCGCCAGCAGCTTGGGAAGCTCCGCCAGAATCAGATTCAGCATATTCGACGCGGGCGCGGTGACGGCGGCGAGTTGCAACGTCTGTAGGGCGGAGATGACAACCGGCAGCAGAATCAGGATATAGACCAGCATCCCGATCAAGGCCGAGAGGCGCTGACCGCCGAGGGCGGACGACACGCCTAGCCGTTCGCTCGCGGCATCCAAACCCACCGCGGCCAGCAGATTGCCGACAATCCGCCCAACTAGACGCGCCACGAACCAGCCGATGAGCAAGAGGATGCCGGCGGCGAGGAGGTTGGGGAGAAACGCCAGCAGTTCGTCAATCATATGCTGCACCGGCAGAAGGATCCCCACCAGCCCCAGCGCACCGAGCACGGCCGGAAGAAAGAGCAGCAGCACAATATAGAATACCGCGTCGGCGATCGAGCGGCTGACCGATTGGCCGCCTGGCTGTCCTTCCGTGCCCAGACGCTGGTCCAGGTGGAGCGCCGGCAGAACACTCCGAAGCACGGACCTTAGCACGATAGCCAGAACCCAGGCGACCGCCCCCAGGGCAACGGCGCCCGCCAAGCGTGGAATATAAGCGAACACCTCGGCGAGCAATTGGCTGAGCGGCAGGGTGATCAGGGTGAGGTTGAGCGCCTGGAAGACACCCAACAAAACCATCAACATGATCAGCCAAAAGACCGTAGTACCAGCAATCGCCGCCACATCGCCGGATGCGGCTTTAGCGGACGATCCGGTTGCATGGCCGAACCGCTTCTGAATACCGGAGCGCTGGATTGCCCCCCGTACGACGCCCGAAACGATCCGCGCCACGATATAGCCGATGACCAGGGTAACAAGCGCGCCTACCAGTTGGGGTACGAAGTCCCGTATCCGATCCAAGATCTGTTGCACGTTCCTTTTCTCCTTGCAAAGCGCCGACTCCAATTACCGTAAGCATCCAGCTGGTGATGCCCACTGGATAAGGACGGCGAGCGCGCGAGAAAAGTCACATCGTGGGGATTGAAGGTCTTACTCATGGCTCGGTAAGCGGAGGCCGCCGCACGGGAGAACGACGCCGCGCTAAGGCGCTGGAGTCTCCGAGGCGGACGGGGGCACATCCACGTTTCCGCCACCCGGCATACGCACCAGCGATTCCAGCAATATGCCGTTGGGGACTACCACGGCATCGCCGCCCTCGGTAGTCAGCAAGGTGTTTACCCCGCCAATGCCGCTGACGGCGCCTTGCACGGCGTCGATCGCTACCTGCCTGCCGACCGGGAAACGCTGGCGCAAGTAATAGCCCGCCAGAACATGATGCACGACGCCGCGAGCCCCCAAACCGAGCGCCAGCCCGAGCGCCAGGCCAAAGGCCGCGATGCCGATGGTGATCGTGGTCACCAGCAAGGCGGTATCCACCTTGAGCGCGCTCAGGGCCAGCACCACCACGAAGAGGCTGACCATCACCCGCACGATCTGCCCCAAGCGCGCGGCATAGCTCAACCCGCTCCCACTGGCCACCGCGGCCACCAGGTTACCGGTGAAGCCGGCCACGATGCCGCCGAGGAGGAAGATAATCACGGCGGCAATAATACTGGGCAGGAAGTTCAACAAGCTCTGCAACAGTTGAGTGACGGCGGTGAGGCCCATGAGCTGGGTGGCCGAAATAAGGAACGAGAGCATAAGGAGGATGAAGACCGTTTGGGCGATGATGGCCGACAGGGCGATCTGGATGCCGATTCCGCGCAGCGAGGCGGTGATCCCGGTGCGCTCGACCAGCGGGTCGAAGCCCACCCGGCGCAAGATGGTAGCCAGGAGCCAGCGCACCACCCAGGCGATCGCGTAGCCAATCACCAGCACGATCAGCCCGTTGATCAGGGCCGGGATGAAGTTGACAATGTTGTCGATGCTCCGGGTGAGCGCGTCAACCAGCACCTTAGTGTTCATCGCATCCTTTCGCGTATCGTATTTCAGGTCGCCGCTTGCGGTTGCGGCGCCGGCAGGAAGGCGAAGAAGGCCGCCAGCAACTCCAGGATGGCCTGCCCCAAACCGCCCAAGCCGAAATCCAGTAGATGCAGCAGGGTCGCGTCCTGGCGGATCCGCGCCATCAGCCGCGCCTGGAAGTCGTCCGGAACAGCGATCTCGGCCCGT
>JANWHO010000302.1 GCA_025450375.1 Chloroflexota bacterium | reverse complement strand
GAGGTTCTGGTGACGATCGGCGGCAGCGAGGCGATCCAATTCGCCATCGCCGCGGTTGCCGATCCCGGCGATAACATCCTGGTCTTCGAGCCCACCTACACGAACTACGTTGGTTTCGCCGCCGGAACCTCGGTCGAACTGAAGCCGATTGCCCTCGATGCCGCCAATGGCTACGCGCTGCCTCCTCTGGAGGCCGTGGCCCGCGCGATTGATCCGCGGACACGGGCCATTTTGCTGTGCAATCCGAACAACCCTACCGGCTCGGTCTATGATGCCTCGACTATGAGCGCCTTCGTGGCCCTGGCCGAACGTCATGGGCTGTTCCTGATCGTGGACGAGGTGTACCGGGAATTCGTCTACGATGGCCGCCCTCGGGTCAGCGTCCTGGCCCTTGCTCCACGGTCACCTCATGTCATTATGGTTGACAGCGTCTCCAAACGGTTCAATGCTTGCGGCGCCCGTGTTGGCTGCTTTACCACCGCGAATCAGGATGTGTTTCAGGGAGCGACTCGGCTGGCGCAGGCCCGCCTCTCGGCCCCAACGGTCGAACAACTGGCCGTCATCCCCATGCTCTTAGATCCGCTCCCCTACACGATTCCCCTGGTGGCTGATTATCAGGGGCGGCGCGACGCGGTCATGCGGCACCTCCGCGCCATCCCCGGAGCCCGCTACAGCGAACCGCGAGGCGCCTTCTATATGGTCGTGCGGCTGCCGGTTGAAGATAGCGAGATGTTCGCTCGCTGGCTGCTGGAGTCGTTTTCCGACCACGGAGAAACCGTATTCGTGGCCCCAATGCCCGGTTTTTATGTTACGGCTGGAAAAGGCCGGGACGAGGTTCGTCTGGCCTTCGTGCTCGAGGAAGCCAAACTGGCGCGCGCCGCGGCATTGTTGCGGCTTGGGGTTGAGCAGTATGGCCAGCTCTAATCCGGCGGGGAGTGCGTTGATGCACGAGCAGGTGAAAACATTCATCCAATTCCTCCGGGCCGAGAAGGGCTTTTCGGTCAACACGATTAGCGCCTATCAGAACGATCTCTCGCAACTCCAGCAATTCCTCGGGACGCAGCCCAATCCTGAAGCAGCCGGCATGGCTCCCCTCACGCGCGAGATGGTCCTTAGCTTCGTGCTGCATTTGCGGGAACGGGAATACGCGGCCACCACGGTGGCCCGAAAAATCGCGGCCGTAAAATCCTTCTGCCACTTTCTCGAACAAGAGGGCCACTTGCGCGAGGATCCCACGGCCAACATTGATTCGCCGCGAGTCACTAAGTACCTCCCACGGGCCGCGAGCGTCAGTGAAATCGAACGCCTGCTCGCGCAGTCGGTCGGAGACGCACCGCCAACCTTGCGCGACCGAGCCATGTTGGAACTGCTCTATGCCACGGGCATGAGGGTCAGTGAGTTGGTCTCACTCAACCGCACCGATCTGAATCTTGAGGAAGATGTCGTGCAGTGCCGGGGCAAGGGCAATAAGCAGCGGCAGATTCCCTTTGGTCAGAAGGCGCGAGCCGCCGTCGAGGCGTATCTGACCGGCGGGCGGCCGAACCTGCTCGCGGGGCGCTCCGGCGAGGCATTATTTCTCAACCATCACGGTGAACGCCTCACCCGCCAGGGGTTCTGGCTCATCATTAAGTCGTACGCGCGCCGGGCCGGGATCGAGAAAATCACCCCCCATACCCTGCGCCATAGTTTCGCCACGCACCTGCTGAGCAATGGGGCCGACCTGCGCTCGGTACAAGAACTGCTGGGCCATTCCAGCATCGCCACGACCCAGGTCTATACTCACGTAGCGGATCATAGATTGCGCCAGGTCTATGATGAGGCACATCCTCGAGCCCATGACAGCGGGTTGAAAGCCGAGGTGGTCGAAGTGGTAGAGGTGGTCGAGGTGCTTCCGCGCACCCCCGAGACCGTCCAGAGCTGATTATCGGTCCCCATTCCCGTCAGCCGGCCCAGCAGCCTCAAACAGGGCGAGTTGCAGCTGGGTGGCCGATTCCTGGACTCTGCGTCTGGTGGCCCGCCCCTCCGGTGTGGTCGCCTCGAAACCGCGAAGCAATTGGCGGGCCCGATGAATCACGCTCTTTGGCAACCCCGCTAGCTCCGCCACATGCACGCCATACGAGCGGTCCGCCCCCCCAGGCGCCACTCGGCGGAGAAAAACAATCTGGTTCCCTTCCTCCAACACCTCCATGCGGTAGTTACGCACATGCGGCCGCTGCCCCGCCAGGGCGGTCAGTTCATGGTAGTGGGTCGCGAATATCGTCTTGGCCCGGTGCCCCGGATCATCGTGCAAATACTCGATCACCGCCTGGGCAATCGCCAATCCGTCATAGGTGCTGGTGCCGCGGCCGATTTCATCCAGAATCAGCAGCGACCGCGGCGTGCATTCGGCCAGAATGGCGCTGGTTTCGGCCATCTCCACCATGAAGGTGGATTGGCCGGCCGCCAAATCATCCTGCGCCCCCACGCGGGTAAAGATCCGGTCAACCAGACCGATGCGGGCCGCCCGCGCCGGGACGTAGCTTCCTACCTGAGCCAGCAGGACAATGAGCGCAACCTGCCGGAGGTAGGTGGACTTCCCGGCCATGTTTGGTCCGGTCAGAACGGCGATGCGGCCATTCGCGTCCAGGGATGTATCGTTCGGCACGAAGGCCACCTCGCGCTGGGTCACCTCCACCACCGGATGGCGTCCCTCCTCAATGATCAGCGAGTCTCCTTCATCCAGTTCCGGTTTGCTGTACTCGCGCTCCAGCGCCACCACCGCCAGCGCCCCATAGACGTCAATCTGCCCCACCGCGTCCGCCGCGCGCAGGAGATGCTCCGCGCGCGACGCCACGCGGGCGCGCAAGTCTTCCAGCACCGCCAGTTCCAGCCTGAGGCGTTGCTCACGGGCCTGCAGCAATTGACTTTCGCGCTGTTTGAGTTCCACGGTCACATAACGTTCGCCCCCCGCCACGGTCTGTTTCCGCACATACTCGTCCGGCACCTGAGCCAGATTGCTCTTGCTGACCTCGATCGCGTAGCCAAAAACTCGACTGTATACGACCTTCAGTGACCGAATGCCGGTACGCGTCCGCTCGACCGCCTCAAGACCAGCCATCCATTCCCGCGCCTCGCGGCTCCCCGCGTCGACCGCGTCGACCTCCTCCTGGTAGCCGGGCCGCACGAAGCCGCCCTCACCGGTGGTTGGGGGCGGCTCGTCGACCAAAGCCGCGCGAATTAGGGTGGCCAGGTGATCGCTGCTGTCAAGGGCCTCGCGACAGGCGTCCAGCGTAGACCCAGTTGGGAACAAGGTTGCCGCCTCCCCCGAATGCCCGACCGGCGGTATGCCGGCGAGCACCGATCGCAGCACCCGCGAGCGATCGAGCGCCCTGCACAACGCAATCAATTCGCGAGGGGTGGCATGCCCCTGCTGCGCCCTGGCTACCACCCGGTCGATATCGCCGATCCCGGCCAGCGCGTCCAGAACCCGCAGGCGGAGCGCGGTGCCTTCCACCAGTTGCGTGACAGCTGCCTGGCGCCTCTTGAGCGGCGCCGGCGTCACCAGCGGCGCCGCGAGCCATCGACGCAGCAATCGGCCGCCCATTGGAGTGCGCGTACGATCGAGCACCGCGAGCAAGGAGCCCGAGGGCGCCCCTCCCCGCATGGTATGGGTCAGTTCCAGGTTTCGCCGGGTTGCGGCATCCAGGGTCATGTGCTCGGAGGCCCTGAAGAAGACCGGCGGGCGCAAAATGGGCAATGAGCCGGGTTGGGTATGCTCCAGGTAGTCAAGGAGGGCGCCGGCCGCCCCGATCGCCAGCCCAAATGGCACCCAGGGCGCATTGGCTGCCTGCTCGCTTCCGGTCAGAGCCGACAGCCTGGCGCGACCGTGGTCCTCCGCGAAGTGTGACTCGGCAAAGGGAGTCATGACGGCGCCTGGAAGCACCAGGGGAGGGGCGCCCGCGTCAGGAGACGCCGGCACGGCTGGGTCGGGCTCCAGACTCACCTGCACGGCAGCCAGCGGCCACAGTACCTCGGCGGGTTCAATGCGTTGCAATTCCCGCAAGATCAGGGGATCGAGCGGTTCGCCTACCACTTGCTGCAAGGTGAATTCGCCGGTGGTAATATCCGCGTAGGCAATCCCCGCGGCCTGGGAGTGGGGGAGGATGGCCGCCAGGAAGTTGTTCCGGCTGGGCTCCAGCATGGAGGGCTCGCGGATCGTACCGGGCGTCACCAGGCGCGTGATCCGGCGCTCCACCAACCCTTTGGCGAGGCGGGGGTCGCCCACCTGCTCGGCCACCGCGACCAGGTAGCCGCGTTCCACCAAGCGGGCAATATACGTCTCGACGTGGGCGTGCGGGACGCCCGCCATGGGCGATCGCTCGCCCTTCCCAAACTCTCTCCCAGTTAAGGTCAACTGGAGTTCGCGCGAGGCCACCTCGGCATCATGATCGAACAACTCATAAAAATCGCCGAGGCGGAAGAACAGCAGCGCATCGGGATGCACGGCCTTGCATTGCAGGTATTGCCGGCGGACCGCGCTGCTCACTCCTGAGCGGTGCCCTGGCCAACAATCAAGGTGAGCTTGCCCAGACGAATCTCGTCACCTTCCTCTACCTGAGTGGGGGTGTGCGAGGGAAGTCTGGTCCCATTGACCAGCGTATAATTGGTGCTCATCAGATCCTCGATCAGCCAATGGCCACTCCGCCAGATCAGCCGGCAGTGGCGCCGCGAGACTCCTGCCTGCTGCGCCGCCTCAAGGCTGAGATCCACATCCGGGCGCACCCCCGAGCGCGAATCGGCACGACCGAGAATTACCTGTTCCTGGGCGGGCACGGCAATGCGCCGCCCCGAGGTCGTCAACAGGTAAAAAGTACTGGGGGGCACATCGGACTGCTCGGCTTCGGGCTCGTCCTCCCCCCGGTCGTCGAGAATAACCGTGTCGGGCCGATCATGGTTCGGCCCGTTCAGGACGGATGCGATGAGGGAAGCGGTTTGGTGGCGTGGCCGGACCGCGGTGAGCGGCGCCGAATCATCGAGCGTGCTCCCGCATTGGTCGCAAAACAACGCGCCCTCGATATTTTCATGCTGGCACTGCTCACATCGAGCCATGGCTACGACACACGCACAATCACTACGCTGATATTATCCACGCCGCCGTTGGCGTTCGCCTGATCGATCATCGCCTTGGCCGCTTCGTGGGGATCCTCAGTGGATTCAGCCATCCCTCGAATCTCCTCGTCGCGCACCATTTCCCACAGGCCATCCGAGCACAGAACCAGAATATCACCCTCTTGCAAACGCTGCATGGAAATATCTGGACTGGCGTCCGGGCGCGTTCCCAACGCATTGTAAATCAAGTTGCGTTGCGGGTGGGTATACACGTCGCTTTCGCTGATGATTCCCTGGCGGACCAAGCTGCCGACCAGGGAATGATCCTCGGTGAGGCTGCGAATGGCGCCATCACGAATCATATAGGTTCTGCTGTCGCCAATGTTCCCCACCAGGGCCAGCTTTCCCGCCAACATCACCACGGTGAGGGTAGAGCCCAGGCCGGCGGCGTCCGCGTGAATCTGGCCGTAATCGCGGATTCGTTGGTTGCACAATTGCATGGTGCCGGCGAGCACATCCACCATGGAGAGGTTTGGATTCTCCGCGTCAGGGGGAGGATCCTCCAGCCGCACCGTCACCGCGTCGGACGAATCCGCCTGGGCCATCCCCATGGTTCGTTCCAGGTATTGGCCCAGTTCCCCCAACACGGTGTCGATCGCGATCTGACTGGCAATCTCGCCCGCGCTCTGGCCCCCCATGCCGTCTGCCACCGCGTACAGGCCCACTGGACGCTCGGTCGCCACCAAGGTTGAGCACAGGACGCAATCCTCGTTCCGCGGGCGCCGCACGCCGTGGTCGGTAAGGGCAAACGCCTGGACCTGCATGATCCCCCGCAATTCCTGGGCTCGCTAGCACCCTTCGCTGGGTGCTTCCATCGCACGTGGTGTCATTATACCGTACGCCACGCCACCGTCCGTGGCCCGTTCAGGTACTATCATCAGGGATCTTCTCCCCTGGCGGACTCTGGAGGGAGGCGGCGGACGCAAGCTCGCCGCGGCTAACCGTGGCCGCTCCCAAACGCTGAACGACCAGGCCGGCCGCCAAATTCCCCAAGATCGCCGCCTCCATGAGAGTCGCGCCAGCTCCCAGGGCAAGGGTAGCTACCGCCGATACGGTGTCACCCGCTCCCGTGGCGTCCAAGACCTCGCTCACCTGGTGCGCGGCCAGTGCCTCGAAGAGGCCCTCCCGATTGAGCACAACCATTCCCAGGCTCCCGCGCGTGATCAGCAATCCGTCTGAATCCATCCGATCCAGAAGCTCCCGTCCTCCCTCGCGTAAGGCAGGAAGATCTGGCAACAGTCTCCCCAAGGCGGCCTCGGCCTCAGGCTGATTCGGCGTCGCCAACGACACGCCGCGGAACCGTGAGAGGTCGCCGTGCGCGTCCACGGTGGTCACGATCTGACGCCGACCAGTCCTCGCCAAACACAGATCGATCAACTCGGGATCGATCACCCCATGCTCGTAATCGGAGAGGATAAGTCCGCCCGCCCTGGCGAGCAAGTCACCAGCGGCGGTGAATAAGGCATCGCGCGAGGCGCCCTGAAGGGGGCTGGAGTCCGCCCGGTCGATCCGCACCATTTGCTGACGCACCACCTGGGCGCCGCCTCCTACCACGCGCGTTTTGGTCGAGGTCGGACGCTGGGCATCCACCACCAGCCCGCTGGTATTCACTCCCAGGGCCGCCAGCGCCTGCGCTAACTCGCGGCCGGACGGGTCGTCTCCGATAACCCCAACCACGCTCACCGCCGCGCCGAGCGCCCGGAGATTCACCGCGACGTTTGTCGCGCCCCCTGGCACCAAGCGCCTCCCGGTGTACTCAAGCACCACTACCGGAGCTTCGCGCGAGATGCGGCATGGGGTGCCGAAGATATACTCATCCGCCACCATGTCGCCCACTACCACGATATGTTGGCTGGGAAACGACTCCAGGATGGCGGCTACGCGGGCAGGGTCAAGCGGGGAGTGTGTCATCCCTGCCACTATACCCGATCCCACGCCGCCCGAGGCTATCCCAGATCCCCACTCGCCCCCAGGGCCAGGATCGCGGCCGCCAGTCCGGCGGTTTCCGAGCGAAGGATGGGGCCGCCCAGGCTCACGGGAACCAGCCCGTGGCGCTGGCCCAGTTGACGCTCCTCCTCGGTGAGGCCACCCTCGGGCCCGATGAAGAGGCGAACCACGGACCCTGGCGGCGTCACGGCGTCTCGTAATGACCGCTCCCGCTCACGTTCGTCCAGGAGCAGGCAGAGTTCACGCGCCGGATTGCAGCCGGCGATGGCCACCGAGAAGAGCTGGGCATCCACTACCTCGGGTAGGGTCGCCCGCTCGCTTTGCTCCGCCGCCTCCCGCGTGATGGCCTGGTACCGGGCCGCCCGGCCCAGGTAGTCGGCGCCCTGGGTACGTTGAAAGAGGACGGGGACGAAACCGGCCACCCCAACCTCGGTGCCCTTCTGGAGCAGCCAGGCAAAGCGATCTCCCCGGAGGGCGCTCTGATACAGCCAGACTTGCCGGCCAGGCACCGCGCGGCCGGGCCGGCGCTTCTGGGGCACCGCCCAGACCTCGTGGCCCTCCATCGCAAGAGTTGCCGTAATCTCGTCCCCGGAACCGTCACAGGCTACAATCGGATCGCCGGCCCGAAGCCGGAGTACGCGGCGGATCTGGTGCTGCTGCTCCGGGCTAAGGGAGATACGCTCCACCGAGACGGCCGCCGGGGCTACAAAGAATCGATGGGCCGCGAGGCGCGGCGCCGTGCCACCAAGGTCACCCATTCGTCCTCCGCCATCCGCTCGCTGATCGTGAATCCCACCGCCGCCAGGGCCGCTTCGACCTCGGAGGCGCGCTCCCGGATGATCCCCGACGCGATCAAGGTCGCGTGTGGCCGCGCGGCGGCCGCCAACGCCTCGGCGAGATTGATCAGGACGCTGGCTACGATGTTGGCCAGGATGAGATCGGCGACTGGCTGGTCGGGAGTGAGAAACACCTGTTCTCGGGGCGCATCGCCGAGATGAACCCGGCGGACTTCCACCCTCTCGGAGAGACCATTGAGGGCCGCGTTGGCTGCCGCGGCTTCCACCGCTACCTCCGCGATATCGCGGGCAAGCACGCGCGCGGCCCCCAGCTTCGCCGCCACCACCGCCAGAATTCCGCTCCCCGTGCCCTGGTCCAGCACGATCG
>JANWHO010000301.1 GCA_025450375.1 Chloroflexota bacterium | reverse complement strand
TGGGGATCGCCGGGCTCGCCGCCACGGCGCTCCGGAGCGTGGTCGAACGGCGGCAACAGATCGGGATGATGCGGGCCCTGGGAATGCCGCGGATGGTGATCCGGGTCGTCTTTCTCCTGGAATCGTCCATGGTGGCGCTGGCCGGGCTGGGGATCGGGGTCGCGCTTGGCCTGCTGCTGGCCCGCAACCTCTTCCTGGCCGACTTCTTCGAGCAATACCAGACCGGTCTGATCATGCGGGTGCCCTGGATGGAATTGGGCTTAATCATTCTCGCCACCTATCTGGCGTCGATACTCGCCACCTTCCTCCCCGCCGTGCTTGCCGGGCGCGTCTCGCCGGTCGAGGCGCTGATGGACCGTTAGCGGCGGCGACTAGTCCGGGCCTGGCGTAGTCGTGGATTGCCTACCGCCCAAGCGCCTCACTTGCCGTTCTAGTGCCAGGGCTGACGTTGCACCCATGCACGCATAGAAACCGTTAATGACATCATGCCCAGTCTTGATTGCCCATTCCGCAAGTCCCGGACCAAGCAGGGTGTCGGGAAACACGACCTGTACCAATGGAAAGGCGCGAGGTGTCGCGAACTTGTCCCGTAGGTCATCCTTTAGCTTCTTCGCCTTATCTTGCAACTGGTCGCCGTCAGGGCCTATCGTGATGGAGCCTACCGAGTTATGGACAAAGACGTTTCGTAGACGTATGAGTGCATCAGTGTCCGCCCATGCCGTACTCGCCCTAAACGCCCTTATGGCAGGTTGAAGGGCAGGGAGGCTGTTCAGGGCAATCTCCATCTTGTCATGCGCACTCGACTGCTTCGCCGCCATCGGCCGCAACGCTTGCAGTCGCCGAATAGTGTCCTGCGCCGCACCAAAAAGGATATTGTCGGTAGCGTCGAAGTAGAGTTCCATCGCGGCGGCATCAATGGCAGCAACTACCATCAGTACAGCGGTAACCGAGTCCCAAAGCCGAGCGTCCATACCTGTCTCCGCGAACGCGCGAGAAGCGGGGGTACTCAAGTCGACGTGCGCATCGTGACACCGTTTTGCACAGCACACAGCAGCCATCATGTGGAGAGTGGAGTAGTAGTGCATTGATCGAAACTGGCCTTCAGCAAGTGGGTTGGGAGGCACGGTATCTCCTTGGTATTGAGCCCATCCGCCATAGTGCTGATCCGGCGTAGTATGCGCCCAGGGACAACGAAGGGAAATTGAGAAGTCATCTGGGTAGCGGCCACTCCATCGGTCTTAATCCGTGCTTCGGCATCACCCAGGAGGTTAGCACATTCGCGACTAGGGACATGATCACTGCACCCGGCCGGTCCGATACCATGATCGTACCTGCCGGTAATCCTGAGCGTCCAGCAGGGGATTGAGGAGCGTATGCCCATGTGGATACCGAAAGGTGCCGTCGAGGTTGAGGCTGCCGCGGACGCCAGAAGTCTGAGCGAAACCGAAGTGTTCGATGCAAAGCGCGGGCTTCCGGAACTAGGCAAGAACAAGGAACTCGCCAAAGACATCGCCGCCATGGCGAACAATGGAGGCGTCCTTCTTTACGGCGTCGATGAGGATGCGCAAGGACGTCCTACAGTGCTCACCCCAATTAAGTTGAAGGGCGCGCAGGAACGAGTCGATCAGGTGGTCACCACCTGTATCTCCGAGCCACCGTATGTCATTACCCACCAGTTGCCGATAGAGGTAGACCCGGCGACAGGCTACCTTGTGGTCGTCGTCCCTCAATCCCCCCGCGCTCCGCACATGGTCATCGTTGACAAGGACAAGCGGTACTACCAGCGGGTCGACGTAACCAGCGTCCCTATGGGCGAAGCTGAGGTGGCGCGTCTTTATGCGCGACGCCAGAAGTGGGAGACCGACGGAATGCTACTCCTAGAACAGACAATTGAGCGCAACCATGCTCTTTGGGCACCGGATCCAGGGTTTGGCGACCTCCATGTGATGATTCGTCCGGTCGTTCCCGATGACACGCTGTTGGCACATGCGGTCGCGGGATCCAATGCGACGAACTTCTTTTACAATCTTCTTCTTCCGGTAGAAGCGGTATATCGGCGCCCTTTTGCACCACAATTTTCTGTCGGCAACGGTCAACCACACGAGGGCGGTTGGCGCTGTGGATCCTCTGATGCCGTGCAGGCGCACGACAGGATTGTAGATCTCAGTATTACGGAGAGCGGGGTCGGGTATCTGTTCTGTGGACGGGCGGCCTGCACTAATGCCCCGGCAGAATTAGCCGCCGGCCGCAAGCGCCTCATGGCCGATCTGGTGGCCGGTCTCACTACACGAGCCTGTTTCGTGCTCGGTGAGGTGTACGCAGCGGCGGCTTTTGTTGGTGCAGTCGATGTTGGCGTCGCCGTCACCGGTCTCAAACGGTTTCGCATTGTCCGGCCGCAGCCTGATTACTTGGATGGGGAGCCGATGCAGCGTACAGCGGACTACCGACGAACTGCTCGTGTAACGGCATCCGAGCTTGTAGATCATCCGCGCAAGATTGCACGCGAACTGGTAGGCCGGCTGATTGAGCAGGTAGGCGCGGGAGGCGAAACATTCTGGATGCCACTTGAGACGAACCGCTAGAGGATGCCGGATTCCCGCTTGGATGCACGCTGTTTGCCAGTGAGTAGTCGATCTCCAGTGCGAGAAGATGAGGTAGACGTCGGTGGATCGCTGCTTCCATGGGAAGGAAGCGTTCATTCTTCGCATGGCGTTGCATAACCGGGGCGCTCTCGTAATGCCTGTGCGACTGCGACCAAGCCGGTGAAGAATCGGCCACGACCAGGGCGAACATGAATGCACCGTGTACTCGCTCCTATGTGAAGACGGCCACTTCACGAAGGCCGCAGGGGCGGATGCAGGGAAGGGTAGCCGTCACAAGTCCCAGTTGCCGACTGGGTTCGCCCTGCTCATGTGGTAGATCCCTGCCTCGTCCACGCCACCCTCCTCGTCGCACCAATCGCGCATGTTGGCTTGGCCGCCAGTGCTTGCATGTCGCTTGGTTTCGGGCCATGCGCCTTCGCCATTGATATCGTTTTTGGTGGAGGTATTTGCTCTGGACGCTCCAGAAGAGAGGTGCCTTCGTGATTCAGTTGGCTGCAAATGCTGTGTTACCAGACCAAAAGCAATGAATGGAGACCCATGGCGTGGGAAGTGGACTCAACTTATTTGATCGACACTTGGCACAAGTTTGGACGAAACGAAACAACGAGGCGAAACATGCCAAGAAAGTTCAACTAGTTCACCGCCGCCGTAGAGGCAAGTCCTGAGCGGCGGGCGCGGATCGATGCGTACGAGCAAGAAATCCGCGAGCAGATCTTGGTGCTACGGGAGTTACGCCAGCATCGAAGCGTGCCGCAGCACGAACTCGCGTGGGCGCTGGGGGTTGCCCAGTCAAATATCTCCCGGATCGAGCACCAGGACGATCCGCAAATCTCCACGGTGCGGCGGTTCGTGGAGGCGCTTGGCGGCGAGCTGGTGCTCCGGGCGAGAATTGGCGACGAGACGATCGACCTCTTAATCCTCGCGGAACGGTGAATCTTCACGTTCAATACGCGATAATAGTGGGAGTATGGACGACATGAGTGAGCCTCTCTCCAGCATCGTGCCGACCGTGCGCGTTCCCGCATGGTCGGCAGGAGCACCCTCAGCGGGTTCTCCAGGCCCGCCGCCCACGGTCCCAGGCTCGGCGGTCGGAGAAGTCGTGCGTGGCGGCTTGCGGCAACAGATGTTGCTCCATCAATGGCTGTCCGTAAGCAATACCATCATCGCGTTCGTCCTGTTTCTGGCCTGCGCCCTTGCGCTCGGGTCCGACCCCATTCTGTTCGCGCTCGCACTGGTTCTCCTGGCGCCTTGCATACTGGCGAACAGCGCCCTGCGATTGCGCGGCGGCCGCCGTGCGGCGTCCCTTTCAGTGGTGAGTGGCGGCTTGCTGGGCATGGGATCGCTTTTCGCGCTTTATACAGCGGTTCTCTTTTTTTGGGAAACGTTCATTTTCAGCCCGCCCCTCTGGGGCACCGGCCTCTCTCTCATCATCGTCGTCACATGCCTGGCCTTTGCCGCCTTGCTGGGATCCGCTGCCGTGCGGGCTTTCGCGGCTGCCCGCCTATTTGGGCGCCTGCCGGCGCGAACGGGCGCTCTTCCCATTCCTCGGAGTTCTATCGCGGCAGGGGAAGACGCCGACTAGATTGGCCACCAGGCGAAAAGCCTTGCCGCGCATAGATCAGGTTTTTACACCTGGATACGCCAATGCCGGGCAATTGGCCGGGATTCAATACAGCAACGAGGGGTCTATTTTTTCGCGCCAGAGTTGCTCCAGCGTGGCCAGATCCGCCAGGATTTCCGCCTGGGTCATCGCGGGCGTGACCTCCAGGACATCGAGCACCTCCAGCGAGAAGGCGCCAATGCCAAATTCGCGGAGATCCTTGATCAGCCGCTGGTCCAGTACGGTCGCCGTATTGGTCGATCTGGCAAACTCCAGCTTGTTGCGAATACTCGAGAGGTTCGGCGTGAACCCCAGCAGGATTTTATTGTTCCGGCTGTTACGGATGCAATATACCCCGGCCTCGGGACGGGTCTGCTCGTAGCGCGCCCGTAACTCCTTGCGGCGCACTTGTTCAGTCATGATCGTGCCTCCTTCATGCGCGCCTAGACCCGCGCCAATACCACGGTCGCCTCCTCGCCCTCCATCTCCAAATATTCCAGATGCCCCGTTACCCCTTCGGTTCCGGCGCGCAGGGTGGTGACCAGGGTCTCGGAGGCTACGAACTCGGACCACCGGGCCAGCATCGCGGTCAGGCGCGGGCCGGCCTGGTAGACCAGGGTGATGCGGTCGGAGACCTCGAAGCCGGCCGACTTCCGCATGGTCTGGATCCGGTGCACGAACTCGCGGGCCAGCCCTTCCTCGCGGAGTTCATCGGTGAGCCCGGTGGTGAGCGCGACCAGATAGCCGTGCTCCTCCGCCACCGCGTAGCCCTCCAGGGCGGTGGCCCTCGGCTGAACGTCGTCCATCCCCAAGGTCACCTCACGCTCGCCCACGCTCACGGTCAGCCGTTCCCCGCGCCGCAGTTGGGCCACCGCTTGGTCCGCGTCCAGCGTCTTGAGCGCCGCCACCAGCTTGGGCAGATCGGGGCCGAGCCGTGGACCCAGGGCCGGGAGGTTCGGGCGCAGGGCGTAGCTCGCCACCGTGGATTCCTCACTCAGGTACTCAACCGCCTTGACGTTCAGCTCCTCGCTAATCTGATCGGCGAAGGGGGCCAACCGCGCCTGTTCCTCGGGCCGGCGGAGGCGCAGCAACGCGGTGGCCAATGGCTGGCGCACCTTCTGCTTCCCGGCGCTCCGCGCCGCCCGGCCCAGCCCCACCACGCGGATGGTTAGCCGGGTCGCCTCCAGCAGGGTGCGGTCGATCGCCGCTGGGTCGGCGACCGGCCAGTCGGTGAGATGCACGCTCGCCGGGGCCGCTGGATCCACGGCGCGCACCAGGCCCTGGTAGAGTTCCTCGGCCAGGAACGGTATGATCGGGGCCAGCAGACGGGTCAGGGTGGTCAGGGTCTCATAGAGCGTGTGATAGGCGGCCGCCTTATCCTGGTCCGCGCCCGCTTTCCAGAAGCGGCGACGGCTCCGCCGCACATACCAGTTAGAGAGGAGATCCACCAGGGTCTCCAGGTCACGAGTGGCGGCGGCGGCATCATAGCGGTGGAACGCCCCGGTCACGCTCTCGATGGCTGAATGGACCTCGGCCAGAAGCCAACGGTCCAGGGCGCTCCGTTCGGCCGGCGCGGGCGCGGGGCTCGCCGGATCGAAGCGGTCCAGGTTGGCGTAGAGCACGAAGAACGAATAGACGGTCCAGAGGGTGAGGAAGAAGCGCCGCCGCACCTCCTCGGCGGACTTAAAGCCAAAGTTGAGGTTACTGGCCGGGTTATGGCTCATGTAGAGCCAGCGCATGGCGTCGGCCCCCATCGGCCCATAGTCCTTGTGGTCCAGCACCCCCTTCCCGCCCTGATCGGCGGCCTCCTCGAAGGGGATGGAGTTGCCCTTGCTCTTATGCATCTCCTCCCCCTTCTCGTCGCGCAGGGTGGCGAAACCGAAGCAGGTCCGGAATGGCGGTGTATTCTCCAGCACGGTGCTCATCACCAGCAGCGAATAGAACCAGATGCGGAACTGGCCGGGGAAACTTTCGGTGATGAAGTCGGCGGGGAACCATTGTCGCCAGTACTCACGATCGTGCCGGTAGTTTAGGGTGGAGAAGGGGACAATCCCCGCGTCCAGCCAGGGGGTGCCCACATCCTTCACCCGCGAGACCACGGCGCCGCAGCCGGCACAGGCGATCCGTACCGCATCGACATAGGGCCGGTGCGGGGTGTGGCCCGCGAACTCGTCCCAGCCCGACACGGCGCGGGCTTGCAACTCGGTCTCGCTCCCGATCACCTCGAAGCGCCCGCACTCCGGGCAGTCGTAGATCGGAAGGGCCAGACCCCAATAGCGTTTCTTGGAGATCATCCAGTCGCCCATATTGCGAAGCCAGTCCAGCTCGCGATCGCGGCAGAACTCGGGGATCCACTGGATCTGGTTGACCACCGCGATCATCTGGGGCCGTAGCGCCTCCATGCTAATGAACCACTCGTCCACCACCCGGAAGACCAGTTCGGAGCCGCACCGCCAGCAATGCGGATAGCGGTGCCGATATTCCTCGGTGCGGTAGAGTACGCCCTTTTCACGGAGCGAGCCAAGGATCGCCTTGGTTACTTCCTTGGCGTTCTGCCCGGTCAGGAAGCCATAGCCGTCGAAATAATTCCCCGCCTCGTCGATCGGGGCCAGGACAGGCAGATTCTCGATCCCGGCCAGGGCGAAGTCTTCCTTGCCGCAGCCGGGCGCGATATGGACGATCCCGGTCCCCTCGCGGTCGCTCACCTCTTCCCAGGCGATCACCCGATGGGCCACGTCCTGCTGGGCCGGCAGCTCGTCGAAAGGGCCACGGTAGGGGCGGCCAACCAGCTCGGCGCCGGGGCGGACATCCAGCACTTCATACTCGCCGCGGAGCACCGAGAGCAACGCCTCGGCCAGGTAGAAGACGTGCTCGCCCTGACGTACCCGGGCGTAGGAAAGTTCCGGCTTGACGGCGGCGGCCACGTTAGCGGCGAGGGTCCAGGGGGTAGTGGTCCAGATCAGCAGCGAGGCGCCCGGCTCGTCGAGGAGCGGCAATGCCACGAAGGGACTGGTATGGGTTACGTCGCGGTATTCGTCCGCCATCTCATTCTCGGTCAGGCCGGTGCCGCAGCGGGCGCACCAGGGCATGGAGTCGTGGCCCTTGTAGACCCATCCGCGCTCGTGACAGGTCTTGAGGAAGCCCCAGATCGTGTAGTTATTTTCATCCGACATGGTGAAGTAGGAGTTCGCCCAATCCATCCAGTAGCCCAGGCGGATCGATTGCTCGGTCTGCACGGCGGCATACTTCCGCACCCGCTCCTTGCAGCGCTCCACGAAGGGGGCGATCCCGTAGACCTCGATGTCGCGCTTGACCTTCAGGCCAAGCTCCTTCTCCACCTCGACCTCGACCCAGAGCCCCTGGCAATCGAAGCCGTTCTGGTAGCGCTGTTCCTCTCCCAGCATGGTGTGGAAGCGCTGGTAGAGATCCTTATAGGTGCGGCCCCAGCCATGATGGACGCCCATAGGATTATTGGCGGTGATTGGCCCATCGATAAAGGAGTAGCGGCGCCCGCTGCCCCGGTTCTTCCTTACGTAGCGGCCCATCATGTCCTGCTCTTCCCACCAGGCGAGCAGACGTCGTTCCATGGCCGCGAAGTCCGGCTGGGTCGAGACCGGCGCGAACCGCCTCTCGGTTGTATCGTTGACCATTGGCTTCTCCTTGCTCGCGGCATCCCGGCAAAATAAAAAACGCCCCATCCCCGGAAGGGACGGAGCGTACTGCCCGCGGTGCCACCCTTATTGGCCCGCCCTCTACGCGGCAGGCCCACTCGACCGGGCACGTGTACATGCCCGCGCCGGGCTAACGGGCGGCGAACCCGTGGCAGACTACGATCCAGAATCGCCCGCCAGGCTGAGGAGTGATCTTCGGTTGCCGGTATTCCGCCCCCATTGCACCATTCGGGGGCTCTCTGGCGGACACACGGGAACCTACTGGCTCCCTCGAAGCCATTGGCCTGAGTGTCGCATGGGAAAGGGAGCCTGTCAAACCAGTGACCGCGAAGGAAACCACGGCATCTTGACAGCCTTCGCTACCGCGACCATACTACACATGACCATTCCTGGTCGCCTCAGATTGAAGGAGATATCGCTATGACAATGGCCCTTACACTGGGTA
>JANWHO010000300.1 GCA_025450375.1 Chloroflexota bacterium | reverse complement strand
GAGGTCTCCCGAGGCTTTGACGCCCCCATCCGCGATGATGGGGATACCGAAGCGGGCGGCCTCCTCGGCGCATTCCAGCACGGCGGTCAGTTGCGGCACGCCGAAGCCGGTGACGATACGGGTGGTGCAAATAGAACCCGGACCCACCCCCACCTTTACCGCGTCCACCCCTTCCGCCAGTAGTTCCCGCGTACCGTCCGCGGTGGCTACGTTCCCGGCGATCAACTCTCCGGTTCGGGGAAGCGCCTTCAGCTTGCGGATGGCCTCGATCACATGGTCGGAGTGACCATGGGCGATATCGATCACCAGCACATCGGCGCCGGCCTGCCAGAGCGCTTGGGCCCGTTCCAGATAATCACCCACCACGCCGATTGCCGCCCCGACGAGCAGCCGGCCCTTGGCATCGCGCGCCGCGTTGCCGTAGCGGTTATCTTGCAGGAGGTCCTTGCTGGTAATCAAGCCGGCCAGGCGCCCGGACTCGTCGAGAAGGGGCAATTTCTCGATTTTATGCTTGTCTAGAATCGCTCGCGCCTGCTCGCTGTCGATTCCCACTCTGGCGGTGATCAGGCGCCCCTGCGGAGTCATGAGTTCGGAGATTGGCTGCGCGGGGTCGGTGGCGAACCGGATGTCACGGGCGGTGAGGATCCCAACCAGCCGCTCCTGCTCATCCACCACCAGGACCCCGCTTACCGCCTGCTCGGCCATCAGATGGCGGATCTCGGCCAGGGTCTGGCTGGGGAGCACGGCATACGGCTGTTCCACCACCGCGCCCTGCGCTCGTTTCACCAACTGCACCTGTCGCACGTGCTGCTCGATCGCCATGAAGCGGTGGATGATCCCGATGCCGCCCTGCCTGGCCATGGCCACGGCCATGGGCGCCTCGGTCACCGTATCCATGTTCGCGCTGACAATCGGGATACTCAGGTTGATCGTGCGGGACAGCTTGGTGCTGGTGCTGACCTGCCGGCGCGAGGCGACGCCGCTTCGCCGGGGAACCAGGAGTACGTCGTCATAGGTAAGCCCTTTGGGGCGAAAGGTTGCCATACTGTCTAACCTCCATGGAGGAAGGCGCGCGCGGTCCGCGCTGCCCCCGACTCCTTAAGATACCACGGACGCGCTGGCGGTTTGATTCAGCTCGCGTGGGCGCGTAAGGTGGTGATCAAGAATATCTCAACCAAAGTGAATACCAATCCCGCCAGGGCTGGGAGGAAGAGCCCTCGTTCATCGGCAACCGTATGCTCGCGCCGGAGAGAGACCAGGATCAGGCAGCTATTGACCATGGTCATGGTGACCAGGAACCCAAGCATGGAGAGGACGGAAAGCGGGTAATAGAGGGCGGAGGGCGCGGCCTGGAGCGAGAGAATGACCAGGAGCGCCACGATCAGGAATCCGCCCAATTCGACATAATCCTCGGCCACCGCGATGATCGCCGGGTCGTGCCACACGAGACGATTGTAGATCGGGACCACCAGGATCGTGAGGGCTACCCCGGCCAGGGTTCCGGTCACGATGCGAATGAGGTTGGTGTCCTGATAGACGACATGGAAGTGATGGGTTTGGGCCAGGGAGTTGAAGCCGTCGAGCATCATGGCCAGTATCGCGAGCATCAAGAGGTTCCGCACCCGTGCCGGGGCGTAGCTCGCCGCTCTCTGCCGGCCTCCCAACCACAGGATGACGATTACCAGCAGCACGCCCAGATAGATCCCACTGTTTCGCGCGTCAACCGGCATGGGACGGCCCTGGAAGGTGAGCGTGTGGCTAGGGATCTGGGCGCAGCAGGCGGCGCCGATGGCGTGCAGTTTGGCGATCAGCGGCCAGGGAGAATAGAGGAGGAACAAGGCGGTAATGGCCAGCAAGGCGGAGGCGAGCAGCCTGGCGGCGAGCGGTGGCGGGGGAGACGTGGCGTGCTCCAACTGCTCCGGCGCTGGTGGCGTCTCGGCGGGATCAGGCAGCGTCTCCTCCGGGTCGCGGGGAATCATGCGCTGTTTGGATCATACGAGGGGCAGATGTCGGTCATCATGCAGAGGCCGCACCGTGGGCGCGGCGCCTTGCAGACCGCCCGCCCATGGTCGATCATGCGGTGATTGTAGTCCCGCCATTCGGATCGGGGGAGCAGGGCCATCAGATCCTGTTCGACCCGACCCGGAACCTCGCTGACGGTAAGGCCCAGTCGGCGGCTGATTCTCCCCACATGGGTATCAACGACGACCCCCTCCACCTGGTCGAAGCCATTGCTCATCACCACGTTGGCGGTCTTCCGGGCCACGCCCGGCAGTTGTAGTAGCTCCGCCATGGTACGCGGCGGCTCGCCGCCAAACGTAGTCACGATCATCTGGCAGGCGCCCTGGATATGACGGGCTTTATTGCGGTAGAAGCCGGTGGAACGAATCGCCGCTTCAATGTCGGCCAGAGGCGCCGCCGCGAAATCGGCCGCCGCGGGGAAGTGGGCGAACAAGGCTGGAGTTACCTGGTTGACCCGTTCGTCCGTGCATTGCGCGGCCAGGATCGTCGCGATGAGCAACTGGAACGGGCTGGTGAAGTCCAGCGAGCATTTCGAGTCGGGATAGGCGGCCGCCAAGCGGTCCACCACTTGCAGGGCGCGTTTTTGGATTTCGCCGGAGACGGTGGTCATCCTGTTGCTCCAGTTCGGGGCGGCGCCCACGGGATGATAACCGCGCGGCCAATACGGGCCGCGCGGCTGTCGCCAAAGCGCCTACAGATGAATCGGCGCGCCCTCGACCGCCAGCGCCGCCTCGGCTATCACCTCCGAGAGGGTTGGGTGTGGGTGTACGGCGCGGGCCAGTTCCTCCGGCGTCGCCTCCAGGAAACGGGCCAGGCTGAACTCGCCGATTAACTCGGTGACGTCGGCCCCTACCAGATGGGCCCCTAGAATCTCGCCGGAATGGGCGTCGGCGATGATTTTGATCTGCCCTTCCAGCTCGCCCAGGCCCTGGGCCTTCCCATTGGGACGGAAGGGGAACGCGCCCACGTTCACCTCGCCCTGGGCTCTTGCTTGCTCCTCGGTGAGGCCCATCGAGGCGACCTGGGGCGCACTATAGGTGCAGCGGGGCATGGACTGCATATCGAGGGTGATCGTGTGGTGGCCGGCGATCACCTCGGCCGCCACTTCGCCCATGGCCGAGGCAACATGGGCCAGCATCAGCTTGCCCGTCACATCGCCGATCGCGTAGATGCCCGGCGCCGTGGTTTCCATGCGGTCATTCACCTGGATGAAGCCACGCTCGATCGTCACCCCGAGCGCCTCCAGACCGAGGTTCTCGCTGTTGGGAGCGAAGCCTACCGCGTAGAGCACCCGATCCGCTTCCAGGACCTTCGCTTCACCCCCGCCTTCTCCCGCCGGTCCGACATACACCTGGGCCACCCCATCCTTGACCTCGACCCGATCCACCTTGGTGCTGGTGAGGAGGGTGATTCCACGCTTGGTAAAGGCACGGCTGAGCGTTTGGGAGCTATCCTTGTCCTCGAGCGGCAGAATGCGCGGCAGCATCTCCACGATTGTGACCTCGCAGCCATAGGCGTTGAGAACCGTGGCGAATTCCACCCCGATTGGCCCGCCGCCCAGGATGGCGACCCGCTTCGGCAAGTCCTTCAGGTCCCATACTTCCCGGCTGCTCACCACCACCGTGCCGTCGATGGTGACGCCGGGGATCAGGCGCACCCTCGATCCCGTGGCCACGATCACATTCTTGGCGGAGAGGGTGGTTTCCGCTCCCTGAGCGTCTTTCACCACCACCTGGTCGGCGCTCGCCAACCGCCCCTCGCCCATGTGGACATCGATCTTGTTTTTCCGCATTAGGAAGCCCACGCCCTTAACCTGCTTGTCCACGATGCCGAGGGCGCGGGCGACGGCGGCCCCATAGTCCGGCTTGATGTCGCTGACCGAAATGCCGAAATCGGCGGCGTGGTTGAACAGCGACAGAATCTCGGCGTTCCGCAAAAGCGCCTTACTGGGGATGCAACCCCAGTTGAGGCAGATGCCGCCCAGTGATTCGCGCTCCACGATCGCGGCGCGCAGACCAAGCTGGGAGGCGCGGATCGCCGCGACATAGCCTCCCGGCCCACTGCCCACCACCACTACATCATAGGTTTCCTCGGCGCCCATCACTACATAATCCTTCCTCTACATGCATGGCGGCCCGCGCGTCGTATCGCCCGGCGGATGCGCTCAGGGGCGACCGCTGCCGTCCATCGTATACACGGTCAGGGTATCAGCTCGCTTGGCGGCAATGGTCGTTGCATCGAGGAAGGCCGCCGCCTCGAAACCCGGAAAATCGGTCAGCACACCCTGGTAGGTGAACTCGTGCTCGTCTCCGGTCCGGGTACAGAGTGAGAGCCCATCCTCGGTGGTAATCAGTAGGGCCTCGCCATCAGGCGACCACGACACATCGGTCGGTTCATCGAGCATGGCAATATCGGAGATCTCAACCACCTCGTGCTCACCCACCTTATAGATCCAGCCGCCCTCCGGCTCGATGGCCGCCGCCAGCCGCCCATTGGGTGAAAAGGCGACTACCGCGTTCTCCCCGTTGTCGAAGAAGCCATCAATAAAGGACCGCTCATTGTTCGGTTGGAGCAGCCAATAGCCTTCGTCGGTAACCAGGAGAATGTGGGACCCATCAGGGCTGGGACTGAAGCTATGGTAGTCGCTATTGAGCATGATGCTTTGCCACAGCGGACTCGGGCGAACCCGCGTCGCCGCGGTTAGAGGCCAGATTCCGACGAGCGTGTTGTTGACCCCAGCCGGCTTGCTGGCCACCGCCAGACCCCCATCTCCGGCGAACTGCACGTCGTAGACGATCTCGGCATAGGAGGGAGGCGGCAAGACAAGCTTGTCGCTCCAGAGTACGGCATTGGGGGTCAGGCTCCAGGCGTTGATGCTTCCCTCGTCGTCCGCCGCCACCAATAGGGCGCCGTCCGCGCTCACCGCCAAGGAGGTGACGGCTATCATTTCGACCGTGGCCAGAATGCCGCCGCGTCGAGACTCCCGGACTTCGATCGTGTTGGTGTCGGCGGCGGCGAGAAACCGGCCGCCGGGCGAGAAAGCGCCAAAGCTTTGCACCACGGCGAGATCGATTTCGAGGACTGATTGCCAGTTCTCCACGCTATAGGCCACGGCGGCGGCTCCTTTTTCGAGCGACTAACCTCGGGCGCGGCCCGGTGGCCGGGAAGGCCCGGTTGACACAATCAAGACTCTCTGGGCAGTGTATTTTCTCACCGCGGCGTGGGCAAGGAGACAGGCTCACATCCAGCGGCGCTGGAGGCTGAGCGAACAGGCGCCACAGTACCAGTTCTCACCCATGCGAAGGCCGCGGGTCCGTTGCACCTGGCAGGCGCCCCCGCACAGAGGGCAGATACAGAGGAAGATCTCCTGACCCGCACTCTCCACCCGCTTCCCTCCCACCCGGTACGGCTCCACGCTGCCAAAGTCCACCAAAACCCGGACCAGCCGCGATTTCTTGCAGCGCCTGCACCCAATCTTCAAATCGAGAGCGCCCTCCGGCTTTCCCTCGTCGTCCAAGGAGGGGAGGGGAAGCGGTTCATCGCGGTCGAAGCGGTTGAGTTCATCCGGCGAGTAGACGTGCTTGCAGCTTGGGCAGTAGATATAGGGTACGAGCAGGCCCGTCCACTCACGCTGCAACTCACGATCGGGCTGTGGCTCAATCAAGAGCACGTCATCGGAGCCGTAATCACGTTTACGCCGCTTCGCCACTGGAGTTCTCCGCCGGACTAGGGCCGCGTACCCGACCCATCCTTACCACTCACAGGATACCAGGAACACACCCGACCCGCTTGAATCACGGAGACGCGGAGGGGACGGAAGGCGCGGAGAACTCCCCTGAGCGTGGACTGAGGGTTGAAGCAGCGGTGGGGCGGCACAACTCACAGTGGATTGCCTGCTACGCGCGGCGCTCAGTCCTCAGCTCACCGCCTGCTTCACGAGCGCGCCGATCCTTGCCTCGTCGGCGGCGGTCAACTCCTTCAGCGCGAAGGCGGTCGGCCACATGGCGCCTTCGTCGAGGTTCGCCTTGTCGCTGAAGCCGAGCGTCGCGTACCTCGTGTTGAACTTCTGCGCGCTTTGGAAGAAGCAGACGACATTGCCGTCCTTGGCGTACGCGGGCATCCCGTACCAGGTTCTCGGCGAGAGGGCTGGCGCGCTGGCTTTGATGATGGCATGGAGTCGCTCGGCCATGGCGCGATCCGCTTCCGGCATCTCGGCGATCTTTGCGAGCACGTCGCTTTCCCCGTCCGCCTTGCCCGTGCGCAGGCCGCGACGCCCGGCCGCCTTCAGCTCTTGGGCGCGCTCCCTCATCG
>JANWHO010000299.1 GCA_025450375.1 Chloroflexota bacterium | reverse complement strand
TATTCGCGCGTCGTGCTCAGCCTGTCCTCCGCCGCCCGGTCGAGATCCCGCAGCATGGCCGCCAGTTCCCGGACCCGCTGGTCGTCCCAGCCGTGAAGCAGGCCGGCCAGGGTCGCGGTCGCGGCGGCGCGAGTCTCCCGGAGCGCCAGTTCTCCGGCGGGGGTGAGACGTACCAGCACCTTGCGCCGGTCCTTCTCGCTATGGGCCCGCGCCAATAGCCCATCCTCCACCAGATCGTCGACGGCGGCGGTGATCGCGGGACTGGAGAGCCAGCAGCGCCGCGACAGCTCGCCTGGTTGCGCCCCATCACCGTGGCGCTCCGATAAGTCGCATACCGCCAGCAAAAGGTGCAGCTGCTGGGGACTGAGGAGACCGTGACCGAGCTGCGCGTTCATCAGCCGCTTCAATCGCGGCAGCACCTCGAGAAGGGCGGAAACCGCTTCGGCGGGGGGAGAGGCGGCTTCATCCGAAGCCGCCTCTCCCGCCGCACCAAGTAACGAGAGGGATGCGTCGCCCATCAGCCTGCCATCTCCAATGCCGCGCCCTGGCTTGGAGCGATCCGCTCACCCGCCACGGCTGGGCTTCTTCGGAGGGTGAGGCTCAAGGCCACCCCCACGATGGCTGCCACGACCATGACCACGAACGCATCGCCGTAGGCGCTGGCGAACAGGTTGGCGATCGGCAGGGGCAGGCTATGCGACGCCGGGGCCGCTGTCCCCACCGCGTGGCCGGCACCCGTCGCGTGGTGCTGGAGCGCCTTGAGCTGGGCCGCCGCCGCGTGATAGGACGCGCGCGAGGTGAGTATGGTCGAGAGTCCGGTGATCGCGAACGAGTTGATCACCGACTGCAATGCCTGGGTGAGCGAGGTGACGCGGCCGACCAGATTCCGCGGAGCCGAATTCAGGATATGGGTGTTGAGCGGCATCATCATCAGGGCCATGCCGGCCCCGCGCAAGACCAGAGCCGGGATCATATCTACCCCAGTGGTCGTACCAGAGAGCCGGGTGAAAAAGAACGAACCAACGCCGACCAGGATCAGGCCGACGAATACCACCGGACGGGCTCCGAACAGGTCGAACAGCCTGCCGCCAACCGGCATGAAGAGAGCCGCCGTTCCCGCCTGGGCGATCAAGACCAGGCCGGTATCGAAAGCGCCGTAGCCGCGGACCGATTGCAGGAAGAGGGGAATCAGGAACATGCCGCCGAACAGGGCCACGCCCGCGATCCATTGGGTGACGATCGCCAGACCGAAGTCACGCGACCGGAAAACCCTCAATTCCAGCAAAGGATTCTCCCGCGTCAGTTCCACCCAAATGAAGGCGAGCAGCACGATGGCGCCGCCAATCAGCCCGCCCAGGGTATTGACCGAGGTCCAACTGGTGGAACCCTCGTTCAGTCCGTAGGAAATAGCGACGAAGGACAGCGGTCCAAGCACGATCCCGGCCCGGTCCAATCCGGCTACCGCCTGGCGACCCAGCGCGGGGAGGCTGCGAATGCCAATGAACATAGCCACAATGCCGATCGGCACGTTGATCAGGAAGATCCAGCGCCAGTCGGCGTACTGGACCAGCCAGCCGGCCACCGTGGGCCCCAGGGCCGGGGCCAGGAGGATCGGCACCCCCAGGGCGCCCATCACCGCTCCACGCTTGTCGGGGGGGCTCAGGCGATAGGTATAGGCCATGCCGACCGGCATCACGAAGCCGCCGCCCAGCCCTTGCAGAACGCGGAAGACGATCAGCATATTCACACTCTGGGCCGTGGCGCACATGATCGAGCCGATAGTGAACAGGGTGATCGCGGTGAGAAAGACGCGCTTGGCCCCGAACCGATCGGAGAGCCAGCCGGCCAGCGGGATGACCGCCGCCTGGGCCAGGATATAGCCGGTTATCACCCATTGGAGGGAGGGGATAGTGGACTTAAAGTCGGTCACCAGGGTCGGCAAGGCCACGTTCACCGCCGTGGTGTCGAGAATGGCCATGAACATGCCGAGGATAATCGCGATCAGCGGCCCCAGGATCGCGAACATGCGGAAGGGCGCGCCATCCGTGGGCGTACCGAGTGGCTGAGTGGTCATACGGTTCTCTCTCCAGGGGCGGTGACCCGCCCCACTACGCCGAGGAATCTGCACAGACCCCGAGCTAATTGTTCAACTTATGAAATATACATCCCTAGAAATGTTCTGACAAGTGAATATCTGTATAACTGGTTACAGTCGGGAAAATAGGATGTCGCATGCACGTGAACTGTGACGTTCTGGGGTCAGATACAAAGTTGTTTCTACAACCAGATTGACACCTTACGGTTACAAGCGTAGGATGTAACCGTAAGGTGTCAAGGGAGATCGCATGAGGATTACTTCCATACGAGATGTGGCGGCATCCGTGCGCGGCCGTCGCACGGACCTCGATCTGAGCCAGGCAGAGTTGGCCCGGCGGGCAGGCGTTTCTCGCAAGTGGATCAGCGAATTTGAAGCCGGCAAACCAACCGCCGAGGTTGGCCTGGTGATCCGCGTCCTGGATGAGCTTGGCATCGTGCTCGACCTGATCAGCGGCGAAGATGCAGCTCCGGTTAGGGCCGCGAAGCGGGTGGATCTCGATGCTCTCCTCAATGAGCAGCGCGTCAGATGACCGATTCCCTAGTCGTCGCCCTCGACAACGCCATCGCCGGCTCGCTCACCCGCCTGCCTGGCGGCAAGCTGCGCTTCGACTACCACGACGAATACCGCGGCCGGCCCGGCGCCACGCCGCTTTTGACATTGTCTCCCTGAACCGTGACTTGCCTGGACGGCTGGTTGACCTCGTCGCCGCCCGCGCCGCTCGATGTATTCAACTTCTTCGCGCGACGTAAATCGCCTGTCTGGAGTTTACGCATTATGGGGAAGGGCCTCCCCGCGTCGCTTGCCCAGGCGCACTCCGGTTACCAGGGTGACGCTGGAGAGGATCACCACCAGCCCCACGAACGTACCGGGGCCGATCTTCTCGTGCAGGAACAGTGCGCCCCACAGGAGGCCGAAGACGGGGATGAGGAAGGTGACCGAAAGGGTTCGGGTTGGGCCCACGCTCTTGAGCAGCGGGTAATAGATCAGATAGGCCACCACCGTGCAGAGCAAGGAAAGCGCGAGCATATTGGCCACGGCCTCGCCACTGACCCGCGCTTCCGGGATGGCCGCGAGCGCGAAGGGGAGCAAGACGGCGGCGGCGCCAAGCTGCTGGGCCGTGGCCATGGTGAGCGGCGGCACGTCCTTAAAGGTCCGGCTGGCGTAGGTGCCGCCCAGTCCATAACACAGGGCGCCCAACAGCGAGGTGACGACGCCGAAGGCTACCTGGCCGGTCAAGGGGATCGGGCTCCAGCCCACCAGGATGGCTACGCCGCCGAAGCCAATCGCCATTCCCAGCATCCGCCGCCGGGTCAGGTGCTCGACTCCATATCCCGCCGCCACCAGAGCCGTGAACAGCGGGGTGGTCGCGTTCAAGATGGCCGCCAGGGACGCGGGCAGATACAACTCGGCCGCCGCGATCAGGGCGAACGGGAGGGCCCCATTCAGGGCGCCCAGGGCCAGAAACCGCCGCCAATTGGCCCGTAACTCCGGGCGCTTGCCGATCGCCGAGGCATAAATCCACAGTACCAGCCCGGCGATCACGGTGCGCAGTTCCATCAATGGGAACGGGCCCAGTACCGGCGAAGCGACGCGGATAAAGAGGTACGATGCCCCCCATAGGGCGGCCAGCACAATCAACATCGCGAATTGCCGTGGCCTCACCCGGTCCCTCCCTCCCAAAGTTGCGCCGTCGCTTGATGATACTGCCGGAGGGGCCCTGCGTGCCGTCCGCCATCATGGTACCTGGTCTCTCCTGGCCGAGACTTTCGCGAAATCACTGGAAATGTCATCAATTTCTCTCCTTTCGTTCATCATCGGGCAATGCAAGCCGTGCGATGATGGAAATACCGAGAGCGGGATACTCGCCTCGGAATGCGGGAAAGACCCATGCCATGACCTCCTATATCCTGACCGCCGGCTATCCCATGCTGGCCCTTGCCGTCTTGATCGGGGCCGTCGGGGCGCCACTGCCGCTCAGCGTCATTCTGGCCGCCGCCGCCGCCCTGGCTCGTCAGGGCCACCTGCAAATGGGGCCGCTATTTTGCGTATGCGTGGTTGCCGCCTTGGCGGGCGACTGCCTGGGCTACGCGCTTGGCCGTTATGGTCTCTCCCGCCTTCCCATTGCCGCTCGTTTCGCGAGTTGGCACCAAAGCCGTCCCCGCTGGTGGACCATCGGGGTAGGTCTTTGCGGGAGCATGGCCCTCTTGATCTTCATCACCCGGTGGGCCGTTACCGCCCCGGCTCCGGTGGTAAACGTGGTCGCCGGTGCCCGTCACTACTCATGGGGCCGCTTCCTCGCCGCGGACCTTAGCGGCGAGGCATTGTGGGTGGCGCTCAGTCTAGCTCCTGGCTACCTGTTGGGGGGGCTGGGGCCGGCCGGGATTTTCCTGGCCGTCGGCGCCTGCGTGGTGCCCCTGCTTCTTGGGCTGGCGGCGCGCTCATTCTTGACGGCCCACCCGCGCCGGAGGACTGCCTCGGCCGCCGCGTGAACACGGGGGCGCGCCTGGATTTTGTGATGCGCTCCCGGGAAAGCCTGCACCACCTTGATCACCTATGCCAAGCGCGCCCTGAACTTGGTGCCCGCTTGCCCGCGAACATCGGCCCTGGTACGGTAGCTGCATGGCGCGGTCCTTGCCAATAGAATGCAGCACCAGGCCCGGAGCTTCGTCACCGTGGACACCGAGGAAAAGCTCGCTCTTCTGGGCGGCGCGGCCCGCTACGAGATTGCCGGGCCTGGCCGGGAACATATCCGCGGCCCCGGTCTCCGGGGGGCGTTGTGCGCGGGCGAGGGGCCGACTGGCGGCACGGGAACCTTGCTCCGCGTCCTGCAAAGCAGCCGCTGTGAGTATGATTGCGCCTACTGTCCTTTGCGGAAGAGCGCCGAGACGCCAAGGGCGGTCCTGGAGCCGGAGGAACTGGCCAGCGCCTTTGCCGACTTGTGGCGCCGAAAACGCGTCGATGGGCTGATGCTCAGTTCCGCCGTCGATGGCGGCCCCGATCCCGCCATGGCGCGGATGCTCGACACCCTCCGGATTCTCCGGACCCGGCACCACTACGAAGGCTACGTGCATCTCAAAGTGCTGCCGGGCGCCGCGTCGGCCGCCATCGTGGAGGCGGCTCATCTGGCGGACCGGCTTTCGCTGAACGTGGAGACCCCGGACGGCCGCTATCTTCACGGCCTCGGCACGGGGAAGGACTGGGAGCGGGATATCCTACGCCCGTTGACTGACCTGCGCGCCCTGGACCAGGAGGGCGCCGTGCGCTCCGGTCTCTCCAGTCAACTGCTGGTTGGACTAGCAGCTCCGGGCGAGGCTCCAGCGAGCGACCGTGCTCTGACGGAGGGCAGCCGTGCCTTGCGCCGTGATTTCGGGTTGCGCCGGGTCCACTTTGGCCTCTTTCAGCCCGCCCGGGATACGCCGCTGGCCGATGCGTCCGCGCCCGACCCGCGCCGGCGCGCGCGGTTGTATCAGTGGGAATGGCTGTCCGGAAGCTACGATTTTGCCGACCACGAGCTGGACGCCGCCTTCGACCCCACCGGACATTTACCGCTGGGGCTCGATCCCAAGCTCGCGGTCTCACTTGCCCGCCCTCTGGAGCGGCCCGTGGAAGTCAACACCGCCTCGTACGAGGAACTTCTACGGGTACCGGGCATCGGGCCGGTCAGCGCCCGGCGCATTGCCGACCTCCGGCACCTGGGCGTCTTGCGCGACATGACCGATCTCCGGTCCCTGGGAGTGGTGACCGGGCGGGCGGCGCCCTTCGTGCTGCTCAATGGTACGCGGCCGCCCGAGGCCGCTGGGTCCCTGGCCCGCCTACGGAAGCTTCTGCGGGTGATGGAGCCGCGGCCGATCCAGCTCAGCCTCTGGCCCGAGTTCGAGTAGGGGATAGCCGATCCGCCCCAGTTTCAGCCTGGGTTGATGCCTGGATGCCGATCGGCCACCATGGCTTGCCAGCCTTCTTGCAGAGGATGGGCGGTCGGCATGCCGGGCTCCCAGAAACCAATCCCCATGGAAACCCTTAACATCTGTGGGCGGCGAGCGGTGGGCTGGCGGAAACTATCCAGGGCCTTTCGGAGACGCCGCAGTGATTGGGCCGAGACCGCCGTCGTCATCCCGGGCATTACAACGGCGAAGGACATCTTCTCCAGGTGAAAAACCAGATCATGGTGACGCACGTTGCTGCGGAGCACACCGGTGGCTGAATGAAGGGTGGTCTGTGTTTCCACCTCATTGAGAGACCGCGTCGGGGGAAAACCAATATCCACCACCAACACGGCAATTGGGTAGTTGGCGGTCGGGAGTTCGCGCAAGGTATCGGACAAATCACTTAGCCCAGGGAGCCCGGTCGCGCTATCCTTGTGCCGCGCTACCTCGGCGAGAACGGTGAAAACCTCTACCTGCAGCGCCTCGTCGCGCCGCGGCACCCGCGTGCGATCCAGTTGTCGGGTCAGCACGTCCGGGGGCACTGTAAGCGATCGCACCAGTTTGCCGGTTGGGTCCGACAGGCGCGTGGTGACATGACTTTGCCATCCGTGCGTTCCCTGCATCTCTTCATCCGCTACCATGAAGCGGTCCCGCATACCCAGCATGGGCGGCGGCGCTTGGCGGCCTTCGGTCAGCCCGATAATAGTTCGCAGGCGGCCCAACAGCGCCTCACCACTGATCTCCACCGAGACCACCGCCGCTACTGGTACTCGGCCACTGTAGGGGGGCATCACCGCGTTAGGGACCACGACCACCACCTTGCATGGCGCTTTGTCTTCTCCCAGCGCGAAGAGCACCGCGATCTCCGGCTCCTCCAGCATGCGAGGATCACACAGGAGGAATCGCGGTCTGCATTCTCTCGCTTGGTAGGCGGCCTGCTCCCCGTTCGTGGCCTCGCCCAGTAGTTGGATGCCGGCGGTCCCGGTGAGAGCCAACCGGATCCGCGCTCGCTGGAGAGGTGAGGTCATGGCCAGCAACACAGGAATTGACAACATCTCGCACCATCCTCACGAAGAGAATAACTAGAGCGCGCCAGGATCAGTGGATCAGGTAGTCGTATGCACAGACTAGCACACCCGACGTATTCTTGTCGAAGTCGCCTGGAAAGGGGAAAGGGTCCTCTTCCGTCTGGAAAGAGGACCCTTTCTACGCGATCTCGACCGGTGCCTGGTTCCGGCTTGCCTGGTCCTTCTCGGCCTTCCGTTTGCCCGAAGGCATCTGGCCGCGGAGGAGGACAAGCTGATCGGCGATTACCCTATCCATCGCCCCAGGCTCCTCGTCGGACATCCAGCGCATGACGGCCGAGACGAAGAGTTCCAACCTGTCTCGCCGAGGTCAGATGGCGGCTTCCACCTCTAACCGCGGCGCCGAAAGCAACTCGCTGGGAGCCAATCTCCCTTGCCGGGCCAGGCGATCCGGGACATGGACGCCCTGGTCCTGTAACCAGGCCCGATGCATGTTGTCAATTCTGGCCAGTTCCTGCCGCAACTCCTCCGCCCGCTCGCGCGCTGCCGCCAGTCGAGCCGTCCGATCGGTGGTCATTGAGAGACCGGGTCGGGCGAATCGACGCTCGGCCGCTTGCCGAGCCATGGTGAGCTCGCGCATATGCGCCCGCCGGGCGGACGAGCCGTCGATACCATTACGGGCCACTCCCTCGCCGACCACTGTTCCCTGGTTCCGGATCTCGCTCTCGTCCACATGCTGATCTAGGGGCATAATGGTCCTCTTCCCGTGCCATGGCACGTCAGCGCGTTAAACGGTATCGACTGCCTTGAGCTGCGGACGCCCGCCAGTGCCTTCGCTGCTCAGGGCCTTGGTCCGTTGCCCCGATTGGTCACTGGGGAGCATCTGCGAAATCGAGGTGGCCAGTCCGGCCAGTCCGGCCATGTCGGCGGGCACCACGATGACTTTATTCGCGGGATTTTCGGCCAATTTGGGGAGCATTTGCATGTACTGGAACTGCATCGCCTCCGGGGTGGCGCCGGCGGCGTTGACGGCGGTGAATACCATCCGCACCGCTTCGGCTTGCGCCTCTTGCAGGGTCAGCAGGGCCTGCGCCTCGCCTTCGGCACGCAAGATTGAGGACTGGCGCTGCCCCTCACTGGAGAGAATCAACGCCTTTTGCGCCCCATCCGCCTTCAGGACCGCCGCCTGCGCCTCACCCTCGGCGGTCAAAATGATCGCCCGCTTGTTCCGTTCCGCCTGCATCTGCTTTTCCATGGCGATCTGGATGTCTTTCGGCGGACTGATGTCCTTGAGCTCGACCCTGGTAATCCGCACCCCCCATTTCTCGGTCACTTCATCCAGCATCACCCGCAAGCGGGCGTTGACCTCATCGCGGCTGGTCAGGCTGGTATCAAGGGACAGGCTTCCCATCACATTCCGAAGAGTGGTCTGCGCGATCTGCTCCATGGCCAGGAGGAGATTCGCCACCTGGTAGGTAGCGCTTTTGGCATCCAGAATCTGATAGTAGATCACGCTGGTGACGTTGATCGTCACGTTATCGGAGGTGATTACCGGTTGGGGCGCGAAGCTGACCACCTGCTCGCGCATGTCAAGCAAAGGCAGCATTTTGTCGACGAACGGTAAGACCACGGTCATGCCGCTTTCAGCCGACCGCTGATAGTTTCCCAGGCGCTGGATCACGCCAACGCGGGCCTGCGGGATGATGCGGAAGGTTCGGAGCAAGAGGCTCACGAACGCCACGGCAATCACGACGAGGCCGATTTCCAGTCCTCCCATGTCAGTGCTCCCTTGCGCTTCGGGTGTACCGCCTCAAGGCGAACCGATGGGGAGACTGGCTGCGTATGCCGCGTTCCGAGGCATACGGGCCGTCACTCACCGGGTGGCGCCATCGCCGATCGGCGCCTGCTTGAGTTCGGATCATTCTTGGTGGCCGAGGGTCACCGGTTTGCTCATAGTGACGTTCACGAGCACTCTACCACGGTGCGGGACTGCACGCCATCCAACGTAAGTGACGCCCAGGCGATGCGCGATACCAGGGTGCCCCGCACATCGCAAGGAGAGGAGGGCTACGCCTTCTCTCTTCCAATAAGTATACCAGAATACCAAGGCTCCCCGAGTACAAGGAAGATGAACAACCTTTACCTGAGTTTTCGCGACATCCAGCCGGACCGATGAATTTCCCCTCGATCCGCGGTCTCTATACATGGGCGGACGTTTCAGCCCCTTGGTGAACTGGGAACGGGCCCATGGAACGATGGACCGGTCACGTCTGGAGGAGATAGCCATGAAAAAGGTACTGGTGCGCTACAAGGTCAAAGCCGATCGGGCGGCTGAGAACGAGAACTACATCACCAACGTGTTTGAACAACTCCACCGCGAGAAACCGGCCGGACTCCATTACGCAACGTTCAAGCTGGACGATGGGGTGAGTTTCGTCCATCTCGTGTCGGTTGACGGAGCTGACGCTCACGACCCTTTGCCTGAATTGTCGGCGTTCCGCGCCTTCGTGGCCGAGGTTCGGGATCGGTGCGAGGAACCACCCGTCTCGTCGGACTTGCACGAGGTGGGATCCTATGCGTTCTTTGGCGCCTGAGCGACGGTTATCTCGGTTGCCGAGGCCGTTCGCGCTATCCGTCCCGGCGTCAATCACGTCGGGACGGAGAAAGGAAAAATCTTGAAAGCATCAAGTGAAAGAGCGACAAGAGCCTGGGTTCTTGCGCTCGCCTCGGTGGCGTCGTTCATGGTCGCCCTCGACGCCCTGGTGGTCTCGACCGCCTTGAGCACGATCCGTCACGACCTCGGCGCCTCAATCGAGACGCTGGAGTGGACGGTGAACGCCTACACCCTGAGCTTCGCGGTGCTGTTGATGACGGGCGCGGCGCTCGGCGATCGGTTCGGACGCCGGCGTATGTTCGTCGGCGGGTTGGGGCTATTCGTGGCGGCGTCGGCGGCGTGTGCGCTGGCGCCCACCGCAAATTGGCTGATTGCCGCCCGTGCGATCCAGGGCGCTGGAGCGGCATTGGTGATGCCGCTTTCGATGGCACTCTTAACCGCGGCCTTCCCGCCGGATCTGCGGGGGAAGGCGCTGGGACTTTTCAGTGGCTTGACCGGGCTGGCCGTCCTGAGCGGGCCGGTGGTGGGAGGCGCCATTGCTCAGGGTATCGCCTGGCGGTGGATCTTCTGGCTCAACGTGCCGATCGGCCTGCTCGCCATCCCGCTCGTCCTCAGCCGTATCCAGGAGACCTTCGGATCGCGCTCTGCCCTCGACTTCCGCGGGCTTGCCCTCGTAACCGGCGCGGCCCTTGGGCTCGTATGGGGGCTGGTGCGTGGGAACACCGCCGGCTGGGGCAGCCTCGAGGTCGTCACGGCGCTGGCGGCCGGGTTCCTGCTTGCCGTCGCCTTTGTCGCCTGGGAGCGGCGCGCCCATGAGCCGATGTTGCCGATGCGGCTCTTCCGCTCCCGCGCCTTCTCCTTGGGCAACGCGGCAAACTTCTTGACCTTCGCGTCTCTGTTTGGGGCCCTGTTCTTCATGGCGCAGTTCCTGCAGACCGCGCAGGGCTATGGGCCGCTCGACACCGGGCTGCGATTGCTCCCCTGGACCGGTACGCTGTTCATCGTCGCGCCGATCGCCGGCTCCCTGGTCAACCGAGTCGGGGAGCGGCCACTGATGGTCGGAGGGCTCATCTTGCAAGCAGTGGGGATGGCCTGGATCGCCTTGATCGCCGCGCCCGATCTCGCCTACTCCGCGCTCGTGGCGCCGCTCATCGTCGCCGGCTGTGGCATTTCGATGTCCATGCCCGCCACGCAGAACTCCGTCATGAACTCGGTGGCGGGGAGTGAGATTGGCAAGGCATCCGGCGCGTTCAACATGCTGCGCCAACTCGGTGGGGCGTTTGGAGTCGCGATCCTGGTCGCCGTGTTTGCCAGAGCGGGCAGCTACGCCTCCCCGCGGGCGTTTAGCGATGGGTTCACCCGGGCGCTCGGCGTCTCCGCCGTCCTGTCTCTTTTGGGAGCAGTCGCCGGTCTGGGGCTGCCGAGTAGTCGGCGCGAAGCCTCCGAGTCGCGAGCCGAGGCGGCAGCCTGAGACTATAGAGAGAAGAGCCGCTGGATATACTGAGAAGGGAGCTCTCGTGGTGAGTCTTTCCGCCGAAAGCTTGTACCGACCCGCCCTGCAGGAGCGCGCCATGAGCGGCGACCGGGATGCCTTCCAGGATCTGACCGAGCCGTATCGCCGGGAGCTCCAGGTCCACTGCTACCGGATGCTCGGCTCGCTCCACGACGCCGAGGATCTGGTCCAGGAGACGTTCCTGCGCGCCTGGCGCGGACTCGATCGCTTCGAGGGACGCGCCTCCTTCCGCGGCTGGCTCTATCGGATCGCCACCAACGCCTGCCTCAACGTCATTGCTCGCCGCCCGGGCGCCCGCCGAGTGCTGCCCGAGACGCTCGGCCCTCCGGTGGATCAGCCGCCGGACGGAGCGCCCGCCACCGAGATCGCCTGGCTTGAACCCTACCCGGACGCGGCGCTCGAAGGGATCGCCGACGACGCGCCGGGCCCGGACGCACGCTATGAGATGCATGAGTCGGTGCAACTCGCCTTCATCGCCGCGATCCAGCATCTCCCGGCCCGGCAGCGGGCGGTGCTGTTGCTCCGTGATGTGCTGGGGTGGTCAGCTATCGAGACCGCCGGATTGCTCGATGCCTCGACCGCCTCGGTCAACAGCGCCCTCCAGCGCGCCCGCGCCACGCTTGAGCAGCGGTATCCCAGCGGCCGGCCCAACATCCCACCAGAGCCAGATGACCGGCAGCGCGTCCTGC
>JANWHO010000298.1 GCA_025450375.1 Chloroflexota bacterium | reverse complement strand
CTACATGTTGCATGGCGAGACCCTTTTGCTGACCGAGCCTGGCTGTGTCTATCGCGAGCGCTTCGAGCGCCTTCTGACCACGGCCGGGGCCCATCCGACCAGCACGGTGGAGTTCAGCTCAATCGAGGCGATCAAGCAGTGCGTGGTGGTGGGTATGGGTTTGAGCCTGTTGCCAAAAGTGACGGTACGAGAGGAACTGGCGAGCGGGCGGATGGTGGCGCTACCATGGTCGGAGAAAGATTTTGGTCTGGTGACCCTGATGGCATGGCACCACGACAAGTGGCTCTCTCCCGCGCTCCGGGCCTTTATCGGCCTCAGTCGCGAGGTGCTGGCGACCCCACTGGTATTGGCGGCGCCCATTCCCCTGGTTCGAAAAGCCACGGCCCGCGCCCGGGAGGAGGCTGCGCGATGTGGGGATCCATGGCTATCGGCCGTCGACTGTGGTCGGCTGGCAGGGGCGGGGCGTCAGTGGTCGCGCGATAGGTGCATTCTCAGTCCTTTGGAGGTGAACGATGCATGACGAGGAACGCAGGCCGGCGGTGCGGCCTCTGATCAACATCGAGGGCGAACTGGTCGCCCTTGGCCCCCTCCGCCGGGATCTGATGTCCACCTATCAGCAATGGATGAACCACTTTCCCACCGTACACAACCTGGGGACGCACCCGCGTCCTATCACCCCGGAGCAGGAGGAGAGCTGGTACGAGGCGGCCACCAAACGCCAGGACGCGGCAGACTTTACTATGTACGAACGGGCAAGCTGGCGGCCAATCGGCAACACCGGCCTGATGGAGATCAACCTCCTGCACCGTACCGCCGTGTTCGGAATCCTTATTGGTGAACCCGACATGCGCGGCAAGGGGTACGGAACTGAGGCCACTCGTCTGGTGCTCGACTATGCCTTTACCGTTCTGAGCCTGCATAGCGTACACCTGACCACCGATCAACACAATCTGGCCGGGCAGTACGCCTACAGGAAGGCGGGCTTCATTGAGTGCGGCCGGCAACGCCAGAACCGTCTGAAGGCCGGCGTGTATCACGACACCATCCTCATGGATTGCCTGGCCTCGGAGTTTACCAGTCCCGTGCTGGCCCGCCTGCTGGCGCCCGACGATCCGCGCTGACCGGGGGCCGGATCGGTCGGATCCGACCGATCCGACCGATCCGTCTGATTTGCCGTCTTCAGGCGTGGGTTCACTTGGGCACACGTGGCCCGCCGATCACTTGCCGTGAAGTGCCTGATCCTGTATGGTCAATGTGGAGCCTTCAGGGCAGGGTGTGATTCCCTACCGGCGGTATGGTCCCGATCTGGGGCCGAGCCCGCGAGCGGCGTATGCACCGCATACGTGTCAGCAGATCCGGTGAGATGCCGGAGCCGACGGTATAGTCCGGATGGAAGAAGGCGATACACCGCGCGTGATCCTACCAGCATGCGGGTAGTGTCTATCGTGGATGTCGTTCCGATCCGTCCCCATGCCCGAGGGAATACTCCTTCGGGTTTTTTCTTTGGTGGACGGAATAGGGGCAATGGCGTTGGCCAGGACTTCACCGGTGACGTGGCGGCGAACGGCGGGCCGCCATGTTCCGAAGCGCGCCAAGCGGGCGGCGCTTTCGGTTCTTTCACCCCTGGTGACCACCTCAATCGTGCTTCTTGCCTGGGAACTGATTGTCCGCCTGGGCAGCTACCAGGTATTCGTCCTCCCCCGCCCCGGCGTGGTGGGGAACCGTGCTCGTGAACTGCTTGCCGATGGAACCCTGGTCACCAATGGTTGGGCCACTTTGCAAGAAGCGGGAATCGGCTTCGCCATTGCCTTTGCCATCGCCCTGCCTCTCGGCTACCTGCTAGCCCATGTGCCGTTGCTGGAACGGCTGGTAGCACCCATTATCGCCGCCAGTCAGGCGGTGCCGATCATCGCGCTGGCGCCGCTGCTCTATCTTTGGCTGAGCAATGGGATGATGCCCAAAATCGCCGCCGCCGCCCTGGTGGTCGTATTCCCGCTCCTGGTCACCACGATCACTGGAATCCGTGGGGTAGCGAAGGAATATCACGAGGTGGCGCGGGTCTTCGGGGCCTATTGGTGGGAGCGGGTATTTCTGGTCGAGGTTCCCCTGGCTGCCCCCGTGCTTTTGGGAGGGATCAAGCTGGGCTTTACCCTATCGCTGACCGGCGCCGTGGTGGGGGAGTTCCTCGGCGCCGATCAGGGGCTGGGCTTCCTCCTGAACTATTACCAGGCAAACCTGGATACTCCCGCCCTCTTCGCCACCCTCCTTGCCCTGGGGGTGATCGGCATCACCCTCTATTCGTGTGTTAGCCTGCTCGAAAGGATTGTTTCTACATGGGAAGGATAATTGTCCGGCGCCTGGCGGCGCCCCTGTTGGCCCTCTCGCTCCTGGCCGGATCGGCGCCGCTCATCCATTCCGGCGCCCAGGTTCGCGCCGTCGGATCGCAAGCGGTAACCGTGTCCATGGGCTACATCCCTAACGTCCAGTTCACGCCCTTCTATGTAGCCGCCGCCCGCGGCTACTACAAGGCGGCCGGTTTGTCGGTACATTTCGATTACACACTCTCCACCGACGTGATCAAAGCGGTGGGCTCCGGCTCGGTTGCCTTCGGGGACGCCGAGGCGGATCAGGTGATCGCCGGGGCGGGACGCGGCTTGTCCGTGGTGTCGGTGCTGTCCCAATATCAGCGTTTCCCGGTAGTAATTTTCGCCCTCAAGTCCAGCCATATCCATAGTTTCTCCGACCTCAAGGGTAAGACGATTGGCATTCCCGGCCTCTACGGCGCCTCGTACACCGGGCTGCTGGCCGCCCTCGCCGCCGCGCACCTCACCACTCATGATGTCAAGATCGAGGCAATTGGCTACGCGCAAGTGGCGGCAGTGGCCCGCCATCGGGTGGACGCGGCGGTTGGCTTTGCCATGAACGAGCCAATCCAGCTTAGCTTACAGGGCTTTCCGGCGACCGTCCTCCCGATCGCTCACCTGGCGAATCTCGCTGGTCCGGGGATCGTCACCAGCCAGGCCCTGATTGCCCATAACCCCGATCTGGTCTCGCGCTTTGTCAGCGCCAGCCTGCATGGACTCCGCGACACCATCGCCGATCCCACCGCCTCGTTCACCCTCGCGCGCCGATACATGCCCAGTATTTCGGGGAGCCAACTCACCTATCAGATGGCCGTGCTCCGCGAGGCGATCCGCTATTGGACTCCCTTCCAAACTCATGCGCTCGGCTGCAACAATCCCGCGCAGTGGACCGCCACGGCGGCGATCCTCCTCTCCCAACACCAAATAACGTCCAAGCCCGCGGTGAAAGCTATGTATAGCAACCGGTTCATCCCCAAATGTTAGCCCTCACTGGATTGGACCACATCGGGATCGTCACGGCCTCGCTGGCCGACAGCCTGCACCTCTACCAGGATGTGCTGGGCATGACGCAAGTGCATCACGAGACACTGGAGGACCAGGGCGTGGAGGTGGTGCTGCTGGCTTGTGGCGGCCAGAAAGTGGAATTGCTGGCCCCTCTCCGCCCGGATAGCCCGGTAGGGAAATTCCTGGCCGAACGCGGGCCAGGGCTGCACCACGTTGCCTACCGGGTTCCCGATCTGGTCGCGGCCTTGGCGGAGTGCCGGGCAGCGGGCCTGGAACTGGTGGATCAGGCGCCGCGCCGTGGGGCCGGCGGTCACGGCGTCGCCTTTCTGCACCCGCGTTCCACGGGATATGTGCTGATTGAACTCATCGAGATCGCGGCGTTGGGAGGCGGGAAGTAGACCGCGGCGCCCGTATCGGAGCAATTTTTGAAAGGGGCATCCCTTGTGGATGCCCTCGTATGGTCCGCCAAGGGCATCCACAAGGGATGCCCCTACAACCTGGGAAGGCGTGCGCCGCGGTGACCTAGCCGCCTACCGTCGCCGTCAGCAGCTTCTCGAGGACGAAGCATAGGGAAAAGCCGGTGATCGGACTGATCGCCCAGCCTTTGAGGATACCGGCCAGCACCGCCCGCTTCACGGTCTGCCGTCCACGGGCGATGCCGGCGCCCGCCATCGCCCCGACCAGGGCCTGGTTCATCGAGGTGAACAGACCCTGGGTCACCGCCAGGAGTACCACCATCGCCTGGACGCCCTGCGCCGCGGTCGCCATCACTCGATCCATGGTCACGATGTCGAAAGCTACCCGGTCGAGGATACGCCGGCCCCAGGTGAGGGCCCCGATCCCCATCGCCAGACCTCCGGCCAACCCCGCCACCGCGGCGGTGCCGACATGCACCGCCGTCCAGATGCCCACCGCGTTTGATACGTCGTTGGCCCCCAGCCCGAATGAGGCCGCCAGGCCCATCGTGATCAGGAGGCTGGGAAGGAGCGCGGCCCGCTGATCCGGATTGTCGGGGATCGCGGCGGCATCGGAGGGCAGCGTGGCGTCAAGGAGGCGGGTGGCGCCAAAGCCCAGGGCACAGGCCACGGGCGGGGCAAGCACCCATAGCACGGCAAGGCGGGCGATCGTAACCCAGTGGACCGGCGCCCCGGCGGCCGCACCCGCGCCGACCACGCAGAAGATCAGGATCTGGATGGTGGACGTGGGGACCTTATAGTAGGTGTAGACGGTGGTTAAGGCGAAGGCGCCGAGCACGATGATCGTGGCCATCCGCGCGTCAACCCGCGCGGGGTCGATGATATGCAACCCAACCGCTTGCCGCACTCCATGGCTGGCGAGGCTCGCGCCGATCACGGTGAGCAGCGCGATGCCGCCGAACGGCGAGGACATGAAAACACAATCAATGGATACTTCCATCGAAGCCGACCGAGTGCGGATTGCGCCGCCCATGAATTCGCCGGAGTTCAATTCTATACCCCATCCCCGCCTCTTTCCGGTATACTCTTTCAATCGCTCCATTTGGAGTCCCTGACGTACCAACGATCTCAATGACGATCGACAATGGGGCCACGACGCCGTGGCGATACCTGTGACGCATCGCCGCGCTGAGCATCGATCGCGCCCGGCACGGTTTCTCCGTGCGGCCAGAACACCATGGCGGTGCCTGGTTCCCAGCAGCCCCACGTTGGGCAGTGCCGTTACGGGCGGCGCCCTCACGGCCGGCGAAGTCGTGAGCGGAAAGGAGCGCCGCTGTGTCCGGCATCGATCGCCTGAGTGCGTTGTATCCATCTATCCCCAATCATGAGTGGGCGCGTGGCGCCTGCGGCATCGGCTTTCTCGCCAATAACGACGGCATTCCGACCCGAGACGTGGTGCGGCAGGCCATTGACGCGCATGGCTGTCTCACCCATCGAGGGGCCGAGACCAGACGCGATGCCACCGACACCGGGACCAGCGACGGCGCCGGGATCCTGTTCAATCTGTACGCACCTTTCTTTTCCGAGGTCTTCGGCGCCCCCTTTCGCCCTGGCGATGTCAATCCTTTTGGGGTTGGCATGTTCTTCTTTCCAACCGATCCGGCCGCGCGGCACGAGGCAATATCGATTATTGACCGCGCCCTGGCCCGGCTATCCTTACCGGTACTGGGCTGGCGTGAGCTACCGGTGGCGCGGGACCTTCTGGGGGCGCGCGCTCGTGAGACCTGCCCCGTGGTGGCTCAGGTATTGGTGAAGCGGCCCGAATCCCTGGACGTGGGTGCTTTCGAGCGGAAGCTGTTCCGAGTCCGAAAACGCATCGAGCGCGATACCGCCGCGCGCCGTATCACCCTGCACATTCCCTCATTCTCTACCCATAGCGTGGTGTACAAGGGATTGTTCCGGGCCAGCCAGGTCCGCGAGTTCTACCATGCCGACCTGGGGAGCGACCGCTTTCTCGCCTCGGTCGCCGTCTATCACCAGCGATACGCCACCAATACGCTCCCCGACTGGGCCCTGGCCCAACCTTTCCGCCGCCTCTGCCATAACGGAGAAATTAATACGCTCCTGGGTAACCGCACCTGGACCGAGGCCCGCGAACGCGCCCTCTCTCCGGGTACGCGCCGCCGCCTGTCCCCCATTCTCGGCTACGGGCACAGCAGCGATAGCGCCCAGCTCGATCGTCTGGTCGAAGCTATCACCGCCGCTGGGGTCAGTCCGGTGCAGGCGCTTCTGGGCCTGGTCCCCGAGGCGCATGGCGCTGCCCCCGAAATGCATGAGGATCTCAAGGCATGGTATCGCTTGCAGGAAGCCATGCGGGAGCCCTGGGATGGGCCGGCTGGGCTCGTCTACTATGATGGCCGCTGGTTGATTGCGCATCTGGACCGCAACGGACTCCGGCCCCTGTTCGTGCAGGAAACCGGCGCCACTGGCGGCCCGCGACAGGTGATCGTGGCCTCCGAGCAAGGAGTGACTGAGTGGCCGAGCGAGGACGTGATCTACACCGGCCAACTGGGCCCCGGCGATCTCCTGGCTCTGGATATGAGCACCGGACGATGCTATCACGACAAGGAAATCAAGGCGGAGCTGATTGGCCTGCGGTCGGATTGGCGCGACCAGGCCGAGCGGCACATCGTGGTTGGTGGGACTGACCCGTGCCGCCGCCCAGCCCTCGACGCCGATGCCTTTACGCGGGTGCAGATTGCCGCCGGCGTCACCCAGGATGATCTCACCTACTTCATGCTCCCACTGGTGCGCGACCATAAGGAAGCAGTGTGGAGCATGGGTGATGACACCCAGCTGACCCCGTTCGTCCAACGATCTCGGATGCTGGAGGACCATCTGCGGCAGCGCTTCGCCCAGGTCACCAATCCGCCCATCGATCCCTACCGCGAGGCCCTTGTGTTCAGTACCAAGGTGTATTTGGGGAAACTGGACGGGTATTTCGGCGAGCCGGTGGGCGGGCAAACCATCGAGCTTGATTCGCCCGTGCTGAGTGGCCCGCGTTTCTCCTGGATCACGCGGCAGGACTCGGTGGAACAGCTCAGCGTGCGCTTCGCGGTCGACGATTCCGCGGGCCCAACCGCGTCCTTCGAGCGCGCCCTGACCAACCTGGAGGAGAGCGCCCTGGCGGCGGCGCGGGATGGGGCGCGCGTCCTGATCCTCACCGACCGTATCCCGCGCGGCCAGATCGCCGGTACGAACGGCAACGGTCACACCAAGACGCCGGGGCCGATCACCCCCGTATCCGATCCTCGCGTCCTGACCACGGCGGTGGACACCGAACATGCCGCCATGCCCATGCTCCTGGCCGCCGGGCGAGTGCATCGGAGACTGATCGAGTCGGGCCTCCGCACCCGCGTGGGGTTGGTGGTCGATACGGCCTCGGCCTGGCACGAGCATCACCTGGCCTGCTTGCTGGGTTTTGGGGTTGATGCCGTCCACCCCTGGATGGCCCTGGAATGGGCCTGGCGCCTCTCCGAGACCGATCCCACCTGCGGGCCACCCGACGCGCAAGGAGAGAATCTGCGGAAGGTTCTGCACAAGGGCGTGATCAAGGTCATGTCCAAGATGGGCATTTGCGCGCTCAGCTCCTATACCGGCGCCGGCCTCTTCGAGATCCTCGGACTCGATGCGGACGTGGCGTCGCGCTTTTTTGCCGGCGCGGCCCATTGGGGCAGCGGCATTTCCCTTGAGGATTTGATCGAGGACGTGGTGGCTCTGCACTCCACGGCTTTTGGCGACCTTCGGGCCCGGGCTTCCGCCATCGGAGGGAGCCGCGCGGTGGCTACGGTCGTGGGCGAGGGAGGCGGCGGCGCCAGGGCGAAGGTCGGGAAGGAGAGCTCCGGTCCCATGCTGGCGGACCAGGGTTTCGTCCGTTTCCGTAAGGGAGGCATCCCGCGCGCCTATGATCCCAAGGTATTCGCGACCCTCCCGAAGATCGTGGCGGAGACCGAAGCCGAGATGCAGTGCTACACCGAACATGAGCACGCGCCGCCCGACCAGTTCGTGCCTGCCTTGCTGGAAGCGCTGGAGCCCGACGCGCGCGAGCGATACGCGCGGTGGGCGGCGGCAATCAACGAACGCGAGCCGATCACCGTCGCGGACACCCTACGCGTCGTGTCCGACCGCGCCCCAATCCCCCTGGATGAAGTTGAGCCCGCATGGCGCATCCTCGATGACCGCGAAGGCTGGGGCAGGGTGTGTGGCGGCGCCATGTCATGGGGATCCCTGAGCGACGAGGCGCATGAGGATGTCGCGGTGGCCCTGAATCGGATTGGTGCCCGTTCCAATACGGGTGAAGGAGGCGAGCGCGCGCGTCGCTTCGGTACGCTGGCCAACAGCGCGATCAAGCAGATTGCCTCCGCCCGCTTTGGCGTGACGCCGCAATACCTCCACCACTTGAAGGAGTGGCAGATAAAGATGGCCCAGGGATCGAAACCGGGCGAGGGCGGCCAGCTCCCCGGCCATAAGGTGTCCAGCGAAATCGCGGTGGTCCGCGGCGCGGATCCAGGGGTGCATCTGATCTCTCCGCCTCCTCACCACGACATCTATTCCATCGAGGATCTGGCGGAGTTGATGTACGAGCTTGGGCAGTTCAACCCCACCGCTCGGGGTAACGTCAAACTGGTCAGCGAAACCGGGGTGGGTATCGTGGCCGCGGGAGTAGCCAAGGGCGGCGCCCACACGGTGCATATTTCCGGCCACTCGGGCGGTACCGGAGCATCTCCGCTTAGTTCGATAAAATACGCCGGCCTTCCCTGGGAACTGGGAGTGCAGGTGACCCACCAGGTTCTGCACGCGAACGACTTACGGGATCGGGTGAAGTTAGTGGTGGACGGAAGCATGCAAACTGGTATGCATGCCATGAAGGCGTTTTTGTTGGGGGCGGAGTCCGTGGCGATTGGCACCACCCTTTTAGTTGCCGAGGGCTGTATTATGGCGCGCCAGTGCCACCTCAACACCTGTCCCACCGGAATCACCACCCAATCCAAGCGCCTCAGGGCCAAATATACAGGGAAGCCGGTCCACATCATCAAGTATTTGCTGCTGTTCGCCGAGGAGATCCGCCAGATTCTGGCCCGCATGGGCTACCGCTCGATTGGTGAAATCGTCGGACGGACCGATCTGCTCCAGGAGGCGCCGGCTGATGACCGAGCCCACGCGATCAGTTTTGCCGCTGACCTTCTCGGTCGCCCCCTTCCACTTGCTCCGCGGCGCCCAATCCCGGTGGAAGTGAGTATCCTCAACGCCGCGATTCTCCGCGACGCCCAGTCCGCCATCGACCCCAGTCGTCTCCGCCCCGCGACCCTCCGT
>JANWHO010000297.1 GCA_025450375.1 Chloroflexota bacterium | reverse complement strand
TGTCCCCCTGACAAACTAATCGCTGTCCGCGGATTTCCAGTCCGCCGCTCGGGCCGGAACAAGAGGCGGTCGCCGATCAAGATCGGGGCCAAGATCGGCCGCCCGCTCCCGGAGCCAACGAAGCGCCATCACCTGCACATCCTCAAGATGCTCCGCCATGGCTAGCTGCGCGGCCTCGGGCTTGTGGCCGGCGATCGCGGCCAGGATGTGATGGTGATGCGCGACAGAGTTCGTGGTTCCCGAGCGAGCGCGGAGCGACCACTCGCGGGTCTCTCGGATGGCGTGATTGATGTACTTGACGATGGTGACCAGGAGGTCGTTATGAGCGGCCTCGGCGATCGCGAGGTGGAAGGCCGTATCTTGCTCCAGCCCGGTGCCACCGCCTCCTATTGCCGCCTCCTGAGCGGCCAACAGGTTGCGGATGACCGCAATCTCCTCATCGGTGGCGCGCTCGGCCGCCAAATAGGCCGTCTGAGGCTCGAAAATGTACCGGACTTCAAGCGGATTCCGAACCGCGTCCCCATGGCGCGCGAGCTGTTCATCAAGCGGTGCCGTCATGATGGTGTCCGGGGTGGGACGGATAATCGTCCCACCGCCCTGGCGGCTCTCAATGAAGCCGCGGCTTTGCAAGACGCTCAACGCCTCCCGAATGGAGGCTCGGCTCACCCGAAAGCGAAGCGCAAGATCGCGCTCGGGCGGCAAGCGATCTCCCGCCGCCAGGCGCCCGGAGAGGATCTCCTGTTGTAGCTGCAGGACTATCTGTTCGTAAATCCTTGTTTTGAGGATTCGGGATGATTGCATGCGCCAATCCAGCCTACAGCCACTGTGGCCTGACAACTGGACACCAGTATACGGGCAACAGTCGCACTCCGGCAAGCAGGGTCACCGTTCGCGTTTGGCTCGCCTGTATGTGCGGGGAGGCGCGACCTCGTCAGCCTGATGGCGGCCGTGAAGACCTGATCATTACCCACAAATCACGCCCGCACGCTGCATCGCGTCTTGATTTGGTAGGGGCGCACGGCTACACGCGCTTCTGGAAGGCAACATGTGGGTAAAGGTGCGCCCTGGAGACCCGTGCTCCTGCCAGACGCCCTCAACCAGAATGGCGAGCGATACCGATCCCGCTATGCATCATGGATGCTTGTCAGACCAATGGTCCGCGTTGTTGGCCAGATGCCGAGCGCGCCCAGCCGCGGCGACGGTATAGCTAGGATCACCGTGGCCTTCTGGTCAACCGCCACTTGGCTGAGGGTGAGGCCCAGGTGATGGCAGCCCGCCTCAAAGCGAAGTACCAACTGTGTCTGGGAGAAAATCGGGATTTGCTGCTAGTTTGAGCGGCTCATGTCTCGCGTACGACGGTCCGTGCCGCAGTGGCCGAATTCGACCATGCGGCGGCCGACCCCGGCAGCCCAATGGCACCAGAAAGGGTGGTGGGCGCCTCGGCCACTTGGCTCGGCCAGACCGGGTTGTACCTTTAACTACGTGCACCGGACGTCGCCCCGACGTGCCCATATTTTGCCACGCCGTGGTTGCCATCTGATTGCCACACGATTACCGAATGAGAGGGAATCTTGTGTGCGGTCCCTGGATCGGGGAACCCATCGAGCAGTCCCCGACCCATGCCATGGACCCATGTTCTCTGATATGGCGGGAGATCAATGAGGTTCTGGCCAGCGGCTGGGCAGAACCCTGGAAATCGGGAAATACGTGGATCATGCTCTGGCTGGGGTAGCTTTGGCGTCGATCTTGTATACGCCCGTGCCTGGCGCGGGTTGGGGAAACCGACGCTTGACGCCCGCGTCTTGTCATGATAGTGTGGACCTCGCACCGGACCTTTTGCACGCCCTCACGCATCGCTAGACCGCGTCGCTTGCTCATGGCGAGCGACCGTGAGAAGGGGGTGTGGCCTGTGTTCCCTAGCATAAAGGCATCCGTGAGAGCTGGCCCGTTTCCGGGCGCGGCCGGCACGACCGGGTCGGCTGGCCCTGGGTTCGCGGCATTCGGTGACGGGTTACGCCGGCGCTCCATCCTCGGGCGTGCCGATCCGCACTCCCTCGAGAGCAACCATGGAGTCGGGCAGGGCGATTTCCAGATCGTACAGGCCGGCGGCCAGATCGCTGAACACCAGGTTGCCCAGATCGTCGAGGGGCGCCTCACCCACCAGCCGCCCTTCGAGCGACAGGCGCGTGACCCCGGTCGGTGGTTCGACGGCGTCTCCGGCGGGGAGCACCAGCCCCAGGAGATTCCAGCGGCGGGCGCCGCTCCCGGAAGACTCCAGGGTCAGCGACACGATGATCCCTTCGGCCTCATAGCTACGCACGGTGTTGCTTCCCTCGCCGCGGACCACCGCATAGGCCGTCACCTCGCCGAGCGGCGGCAGCAGATGGGCGATCAGTCGGCGGAGCGGCGAGGGGCGGCGCGCCAGGTCAAGGAGCGGATCGGTGGCCAATTCGGCGCGCAGAGTGGAGAACTCAGCCTGGCAGTGGGGGCATCCGGCCAGATGAGCCCTCGCAAGATGGGCCGCCTCGGGAGTCAGCAAGTCAAGCGCCAGTTCGCCCAATTCCTGGGGAGGCGGACATTCGACACGAAAGAAGCGAGCGCCCAGCGCGCGATCAGCGCTGCCGTAGGCCGCCATGCTCTTCGCGCAGGGCGGACAAGCTCGCAAGTGGGGTTCGAGGGCCTCGTCGGGCTCGCCGTGGGCGAACGCGAGCAAGCGCTCGGGCGGGAAGAGGCCGGGATTGATGCAGTCCATGATTATCGTCCTTGACTCCGCGAGGGGAAGGATCCTCGGCCGTGAAGGCGCGGCGCCCGCCACCCTCACTGTCTATAAACGCCCTCGATCTTTATTTTAGTCCCTTTCAGGTTCGGAAGCGGTGAAGAAGCCATGGAGATCGGCGGACTGGCGCAGACGGTCGATTGCCCCGCGTTTCAGGCGGTAAATCTCGTCGACGTGGGGGAATTCCCCTCCGTGCCTGGCATGGATCTCCCGTGGGGTCAGGCCGATGGCATACGACAGATAGATCACGCGGCATTCGCGCTCCTGGGTCAGCGTCTCGCGCACCCGTTGCCACAATTCCGCCGCGTCCAGCCTGGCTCCGACCACACCCTCCACGGTATCCCTGGCCTGGAGCGTCTGGACCGCCTCCAGATCCACTTCCAGCGCGCCCTGGCGTTGGGCCCGGAGATGATCGAGCACGGTGGTATGCACGCACATCTTCAAATAGCTCAGCACGGCGGCCAGGGAGCCGAAGCGGGCGAACTTTGCCGGGTCGAGGGCCCGCCAGAACCGCTCGAAGGCCGCGTTCACCCCCTCATCCTCATCCATCCTTGCCTTGAGCCAGATGCGGGCCAGGCTGGCGTATTGGGTGTACACACCAGCCCAGGCCGCGTTGTCGCGCTCCACGATGGCGCGGCGAAACAACTCGAAACAGAACGATTCCCGGAACGGCTCGCCACGGAGGTACCGATCGGTCTCCTCCTGGCAGGAGCGGGCGAGTTCGCGAACGTCGAGTCCCCTGACCATGGTGGTCAACCGTCTCCTTTGCGTCGCGGATCGCCCATTCCCAGGAGGGATATGCGCGCCCCCGCCGCGGCTACACGATCTTTGGGTAGTATCCCCGCCGCGCCAGGGACGGTCAAGAAAAACATGGCGCTAAAAAGTCCAGCGAGACGCGTTTATGAGGAATAGCAGGGTTCGCGGTTCTCGTCGCTTCATGAAAGAGTAAGGAAATGCTGATGAGTTGCCCGGTCGCGCCAGTCTCGCTCGTACAGATGGATTCCCTGGAGCCGGAGAGGCCCCCCGCTCCCCCAATGTCCGCGCCCCGGATCCCGGAGGTGGAATCCGGCGGCCCGCCAGAGCCACAGATTGACGATATGGTGCGTCTCTATCTGCGCGAGATTGGCGGCGTACCGCTGCTGTCATCCCGAGAAGAGGTGCGACTGGCGGCGGCAGTGCAAGCGGGCGCCACGGCGGCCTATCAGGCGCGGAATCGGCTGGCCCTGGCTATTCGCCTCCAGTGGCTTGCCCGCGATGAAAGCGCCCTGGCGCGGTGCGCCGCCGTTTGGGCTCCTCTTCTCGGCTGCGATCCACTCCTTCTCGACCAAGCGGCGCGATCCCTGGTTCGGCTGCTGATCGAGAGCCAGGAAGCGCTACAAGGACGAGTCATCGCGCTTCCGGAATGGCTGGGACTGGAAGGAGGCGTTCCCCTTCGCACGGTGGCCGAGCTTCTGCGGCGGGTAGGCGAGGACGATCCGGCGGTGATTGACGCGTTGGTTGGACTGGCCACTGCCTGCGGCATCGCCCCCGAGCAGGTTCGTCCGCTGCTGGAGCGCCTGCGGGCGGCCATTACCGTGGACACGCAACCGCGCCGCCGGAGGGAGAATCCCGAGGAGGCAGTCGATGAGGACGATACTGATTGGGAGGCCGATGGGGACAGTCCACCGGCGGGGGCCGGCGATGTCCTGGTGAATCTGCAAGGGGTGGCCCTGGCGAAGTCCGAACCCGCGCGGGTGTTGGTCGCCATTCTACAGCATGGCTCCCTCGAAGCGACCCTGCTTTGGGGGGAGCGCGAGCAGGGTATGCCGGCGAGCGCCCTGGTGCTGAGCCTGGCTCGATGCGGGCAGCTGCCCGACGCGGTGGCTCAGTCGTTAATCAGTGACTGGCGGATTGACGACGCGGTGATAGCCGAGGGAGAAGCGAGCCGGCGCCGGCTCGTGGAGGCTAACTTGCGCCTGGTGGTGAGCATTGCCAAAAAGTACATCTGGCGTGGTGTCCCCCTCCTGGACTTGATTCAGGAGGGGAGCATTGGCTTGATGCGGGCAGCCGAGAAATTCGACCACGCCCGAGGCTTCCGGTTCAGTACCTATGCCACCTGGTGGATTCGCCAGGCGATGTTGCGCGCCATCGCCGACCAGAGCCGCACCATTCGCATGCCGGTGCATATGGTCGAGATGCTCCATCGCTACCTCCGTGAAGCGCAAATCCTGGAGCAGATGCTCGGCCGGGAGCCGCGGGTCGAGGAGGTGGCGCCCCGCGTGGGACTTTCGCCAAGGAAGGCCCTCGAATTGCTTCGGGCGGCCCAGGAACCGGTGTCCCTGGAGACCCCGGTGGGGAATGAAGACGACAATATGCTGGGCGACTTTATCGTGGATGCCACCGCCGGAGCCCCATCCGACACCATGGCAAAGGAGCAGCTCACCCGCCAACTCAACGAGGCGCTGGCCACGCTCTCGCCCCGCGAACAAATGGTGATCCGCCTCCGCTTTGGCCTGCACGATGGGAAGGCGCACACCCTGGAGGAGATTGGCCGCATCATGCGGGTGACGCGGGAGCGGATCCGCCAACTGGAGATGCGCGCGCTTCGCAAGCTGCGCCACCCCTCGCGCGGTGAATTCTTGCGCGACTGGGCCAACTGACGCGCCAGCCGCGTTTGGCCCAGCCGTTCCTGTCAAGGGCGCTCCTCTCAAGCGACCGCCGCGCCGGCTAGCCTCGGCTCCACCCAGGTGTCGTGCCCATGAGTGCCGATGGTGAGGCCCATGCGCACGGCGGTCCCTTCCTCGAAGCGGCTACCGCCGCCGATCTTGCGGGCGATCACGGTGGGCCGATACCCTAGCACGTTCCAAGCTCCTTCCGGGCGGGTATGACCTCTTACTGACCACCTAAAGGAGCAGCTTGTGAAATTCCCCAACACATGGTAGACCAAAGCGGGGGTAGCTTCGGCACCGGAAACTGACAGCCCACGCGTGACGGTGAGGTAGAGATGGCACGAACAAGGCCGCGGATCAACAATAGTGTCCTCGTGCCTCACGCCGATACGGAGGAGGAGTTGACGCTTCGGAGCCTTGACCCCGGACAGCCTGCCCCGGCATGGGAGCTCGCGGCGAGTTCGGACGAGCGCCCCGCCCCGGACGCCGAGCCACCCTGGGACGCGCTGTTGGCCACCAAGCTCTACATGGCACCGCCGCGCCGTGGCATGGTACGGCGCCTACGCCTGATCGAGCGCCTGTCCGCTGGGCTGCGCGGTCCTCTCACCCTGATCGTCGCCCCGGCCGGCTTCGGCAAGACCACGCTGCTCGGCGACTGGCGCGTCACTAACGGTGAAGGCGCTTGGCCCATCGCCTGGCTGGCCCTGGACGCCGGGGACAACGACCTCGCTCGCTTTCTGCGCTATGTCGTCGCCTCCCTACAAACCCTGAGCGCCGATATCGGCCTCTCCGTGCTGGCGAGCCTGCGCTCACCTCGGACGCCGCCGGTCGAGGCCGTGCTCACACCCTTGCTCAACGACCTCGCGACTTTACCCGATGACAT
>JANWHO010000296.1 GCA_025450375.1 Chloroflexota bacterium | reverse complement strand
ATCCCTACCAACATGCCCATGGTCCGCAAGGATTTGAACGACATCGTCTATAAAACCGAAGCGGCTAAGTTCGATGCGGTGGTGGCCGAAATCAAGGAGAAGCAGACGAAGGGCCAACCGGTACTGGTGGGCACCATCTCGATCGAGAAGTCCGAGGTGCTCTCCAACATGCTCTTGCGCGCTGGGGTGCCGCACAGCGTCCTGAACGCCAAGCAGCACGAGAAGGAAGCCCTGGTCATCGAGAACGCCGGCCAGGCGGGGATAGTCACCATCGCCACCAACATGGCGGGCCGCGGCACCGACATCAAGCTCGGCGACGGCGTGGTCGAGTCGGGCGGGTTGCACATCGTGGGTACCGAACGGCATGAATCACGGCGGATTGATAACCAGTTGCGTGGGCGCTCCGGGCGCCAGGGCGATCCCGGCTCATCACGATTCTTTGTCTCCCTTGAGGATGACTTGATGCGCAGGGTCGGCTCCGATCGAGTCAAGGGTTTGCTCGACAAGCTGGGACTACCGGACGACGAGCCGATCGAGAATGGGATGGTCAGCCGGAGCATCGAAAGCGCCCAGACCAAGGTCGAGGGCTGGAACTTCGATTCACGGAAATATCTCGTGCAGTATGACGACGTAATCGCCGGGCAGCGCGCGGTCATTTACGCGGATCGCCAACGTATTCTGGCCGGCGAGGACGTGAACGAGATTATCTCGAACATGATCCATGAGGAACTTACCGATATCGCGCAATCACATCTTTCCGATGACTATGCCGACAATTGGGACGTGGACGGGTTGCTCAAGGCCATACAGGCAATCTTCCCGGTTCCCACCCAGTTCACCGAGGAATACATTCGGGCCCAGAAGAAGGAAGATCTGATCCAGGAGATCAGTGATGAAGCCGACCTCGCCTACGAGGCGCGCGAGGAGCAATATGGCGTGGACGTGATCCGTCAGGCCGAACGCTTCTTTCTTCTGTCGATCATCGACCGTCGCTGGATTCAGCATATCGACGCGGTGGACGAACTGCGCGAAGGGGTGCAGTTACAGTCCGCCGGCCAACGCGACCCGCTGGTGGAGTTCCGCACGAAAGCCTCCGGGATGTTCTCGGATCTCCAGGCTACGATCCGTCACGAGGTTGTTCATGTGATCTATCAGTTCGAGGTGCAGGTCCATAATCCCCAGCCTCTGCCCCCGCCCAGCATCAGCATCGTGCCCGGCGGCGCCTCCCCACGGCAGCCACAGCCCGCGCCGCTCGCGCTCGCCTCGGCCGCGCCGCCCTCGGGTCCGGCGGTGGCTACCGCCGAGCCGCCGAGGGCGGCGCGGGCCGAAGGGCCGGCCATCACCCGCACATCCAGCGGTCCGGCGCGCCCGCCGAATGCTTCCAAACTTGGGCGCAATGATCCATGCTGGTGCGGCAGCGGCAAAAAGTTCAAGCAATGTCACGGCGGAGCGTAGGAGCCCGGTGATAGAGGAGACTCGCGCGCGCATCGCCGCCCTTCATGAACGCCTTGAAGTATTATTGGAGCGCCTGGACGCACCTGCAAAACGACTGGAAATCGCGGGCCTGGAAGCCCAGGCATCCGAGGGTTCACTGTGGGACGATCCCCAACGGGGGGCCGCGCTCATGCAAAAGCTCACCGTCCTGAAAGAGAAGCTCAGCCGCTGGGAAACCATGCAGCGCCAACTCCATGATCTGGAGGAACTGCTCGAGTTGTCTGAAGGCGACGATGCCATGCAGGCGGAATTCGGCGAACAAGTCATGGCGGTGGAGCGCAATCTGGACAAGGCCGAGCTTGAGCTGATGCTCGATCGCCCTTACGCGGACCACAGCGCGATCATCACGATCACCGCCGGCGCCGGCGGGGTCGATGCCCAGGACTGGACCGAGATGCTCACTCGTATGTATCTCAAATGGGCGGAGCGGCGGGGCTACAAGGCGGACCTCGTGGATAGCACCGAGGGTGAGGAAGCGGGCTTTAAGAACGCGACCATCGAAATTGACGGCCTCAATGCCTACGGATATCTGCTCTCCGAGCGTGGCAGCCACCGCCTTGTCCGTCTCTCGCCCTTCGATTCGGCCCATCGGCGGCAGACCAGTTTCGCGGGCGTGGAAGTGTTGCCGGCAATCGACGAGGGAGCGCCCGAGGTGGTAGTCGATCCCAAGGATGTGCGGGAGGATCACTACCGCTCGACCGGGGCCGGCGGCCAGAACGTGAACAAGGTCTCCTCCGCCGTTCGGCTTACCCACCTGCCCACGGGCATCGTGGTGACCTGCCAGAACGAGCGATCACAATTGCAGAATCGCCAGATGGCGCTGCACATTCTCCAAGCCAAGCTGCTTGATATGGAGTTGCGTCGCCGAGAGGAAGAGCAGGCCAAATTGCGGGGCGAGCCCGTGGCGGCCGCCTTCGGCAATCGCGACCGTTCCTATGTTATCCACCCGTATTCGGCGGTCAAAGATGAACGGAGCGGCTATGAAACTACCGATGCCGCCGCCGTGCTAGATGGTGAGTTGGACCCATTCATTGAGGCATATTTACGCAGTCAGCTAACCGGATAATGGCGCCTCGGACGCGCCGCGGGTGGAGAGAATGCAGATCAAAAACGGCCTGAATCATGGTCTGGCTACCATTGCCGCCGCGCTCATCATCGTCGTGGTTATGGCCACCAGTTTCCTGGCCGGCATGAATGTCGGCCACGGCAGCGGCAGTGCGGCCTATGTGATTAATGGCGCACCTGTACCGCAAAACGCCCAGCAGCCCCTCAATTATTTTTGGCAGGCGTATCAACGCTTGAATACTGATAGTTATTGGCGTCCGTTTGACCCAAAGCAGTTGTTCAACGGCGCCACCAGCGGGATGGTCGACACCAGTACGCTCCCGCAGGACTCCCATACACTCTTCTTTCCCCCGGTGGACAGCAAACAGGCCAACTCCCAATTGAACGAGACCTCGAACGGCTACGGCATCGGAGCCGACGTGGTGATGACCAAGAGCGGCCTACAGATTACCAATCCGCTGGTCGATTCGCCCGCCCAGAAGGCTGGACTGCTGCAAGGCGATCTCATCGTTACGGTCAATGGGCGCGATATTCGCAAGCTCTCCCTGACCAACGCCGTGGACCTGATCCATGGCGACCAGGGAACCGCGGTGGCGCTGACCATTGTGCGCCCCGGAGCGCGGAAGCCATTCGTGGTCAAGGTGACCAGGAACAGTATTCCGGACGTGGCAGCCGGCAAGGTCGGGGACATCGGCTATATCAAGTTCACCGTTTTCGGAGTGGCGACGGCAGGCGAGGTTCACGATGCCCTGGTTCAGCTCCTGTCCGCCCACGTCAAGGGCGTGGTCCTCGATCTTCGGGATAACCTCGGTGGTTATGTCAATGCCGCGCAGTCAATCGCTGGCGAGTTCCTCCCCAGCAAGGATGTCCTCTTCTGGGAGCGAACCAACCTCGGCAATGGGCACTTTAGCGATACTTCGACCCTGGTGGGATCCACGGGAATCGCCCAGCACCTACCGGTCGCGGTCCTGGTCAACGGCTATACTGCCAGCGCCGCCGAAATCATCGCCAAGGCATTGAGCGACCATGGCCGCGCTGAAACTCTTGGAACCCGTACCTACGGTAAGAACTCGGAGCAGGAGGTAGTGAACCTGGCTGACGGCTCCAGTATGCGGATCACCACCCATCTATGGCTCACCCCAAACAAGCACAGCGTGAGCGGCGGCTTTCTGCCGGACATCGTGGTGACAAAGCCGGCAAGCGGCCCCGACACCCAACTCCAGCGCGCTATTCAGTATCTCACCACCCACCACTAGCCCCGGAGGACCGCCATCGTGTCTCCACAACTGCTGCTGGTGCTGATGGTTGCCTTGTTGACCGCAAGCGTCGCGGGTCTATGTACCCGTCGCCCGTTCTACTACCTGCCGGTTTACTGGTTGCTGGGAGTGTCGGCCCTTTTGATCGGGCAGGTGTTAGGTAGGGCGGCCGGCATCACGCGCGGCACCGTGGGTGAAGTAGAGCTTGGGGTGGGGCTGGTGTTGAATCTCCTGATGCTGGTTGGCATGCACTGGCTGGGGCTATGGTATAATGCCAGAAGCCGATAATACCCTTATGAATAGGGTGGGAGGGTGATGGTATGGCTTGGCGAACAAGCGGCAAACTACTCTCCGGGCTGGTAGTAGGGGTCGCGGTTGGCGCTACGGTGGCGGTCGTGTTCTCCTCGCGCGCCGCGGTCGCGCTCCCGCGGACGGGAGAGGCGCCGGCTGGTCCGACCCCATTCGCGCCCGCGAACGCCGTGATCGCCAGGGCTCGGACTCTGGTGGATGACGTGCGGACCCAGTTGCGGCAGGCGCTCGACGAAGGCCGGGCCACGGCAGCGCGCACCCGCGAGGATCTCACCACGCGCTTCGAAGCGTCCAAGCACGGCGCGGATTCCGACAAAACCTAGATTTTCCGCCCTTTTTCGTGGATAGCGCCTTTGCGCTCAGGCGAATTTCGCGACACGATGGAAGAGAAGGTTCGCCCTCGGGTCGTTCTCTTCTTCTTGATCGTGGAGAATGTGCCGCCGCACGCCAAAAAGGACAGGGATGCCCAACTTTCGACTTCCATTCCGCTCGACCGTTCCCGGTGCGTACGCCGCCCTGGACATCGGTACCGAATACGCGAAAGCCCTGGTGTTCAGTATGGAGGATGGCGTCTGCCATGTCCTGGGTAGCGGACGGCACCGCCAGAGCCAGACCGCCATGCAGGACGGCCTGATCACCGATATCGAGGCCGTAGTTAACAATTGCCATGCCGCGCTCACTCAGGCTGAACAATCAGCCGGCGTGGTGGGGAAACAGGCGGTAGTCGGACTCGCCGGTGAACTGGTCAAGGGCCTATCCACTTCGGTGACCATGGAGCGTTCCAAACCGAGCGAGAACCTGGGCGCCGGCGAACTCGATGAAGTGCTCGAACGAGTACAGCGGTTGGCTCTGACTCGCGTGACCGAGCGCCTGACCTGGGAGATGGGCCAACCGCAAGTGGATGTGCGCCTGGTCAATTCGGCCGTGGTCGCAATCAAGATGGATGGCCATACGGTGAGCAATCCCCTTGGCTTCCAGGGCCGCTACTTGCAGGTCACCGTCTTCAATGCCTTCGCCCCCCTGGTGCATGTCGGGGCCTCCGAAAGCATCGCCCGCTACCTCAGCCTGGATCTCCTCTCGGTGGTGGCGGAGCCCTACGCGGTGGCCGGCTGCCTGGCCACTCCCCTGGCGGGAGACATCGGCGGCATCTTCATCGACGTGGGTGGCGGCACCACCGATGTCGCGCTGGTGCGGAACGGTGGTATCGAGGCTACCCAGTCGTTCGCGCTGGGCGGCCGAACCTTCACTCGCCGATTGGCGGCCGAACAGGGTATCGATCTGGAGGAGGCGGAAGCCCTCAAGCTCCGCTACGCGCGCCGCGAACTCACTCCGGCGGTCACTCGTGAGGTAAAACGGGCCCTGGATCGAGACGTCACCACCTGGATGGACGGAGTGCAACTTATCCTTGAGGAGTTGGCCGGAGAGGGCCAACTCCCGCCATTCGTCCATCTCTGCGGCGGCGCCAGCGCGTTGCCCGATATTCTCGACCGCCTTAAAGGTTTCCCCTGGACTGAGCGTCTCCCCTGCCCGCGGCCTCCCCGCATTGCGCTTATCCAGCCTGCCGATGTGGATGCCATTCGGGATGACACGGGCGGCCTGGTGGACCAGCAGGATGTCACCGCGATGGGACTGGCCCTCCAGGCACTCGCGCTGCAACGACAGTCGTCCCTGATCAATCAGGCACTCACGCGGGCCGTGCGCCTGCTGAAGCTCTAACGAGCGATCCCGATGCATTCCACCGCCGATTCGCGCGAAGTCAACGACTCGGACCTCGAGTTCGGATCTGATCCGCTGGATCTTCCTCATCACATGATTGACGACGATCTCAGCCCGGACGACGCTCCCCCCCCGCAACCTCAGTCGTCCCGTCACTACCAGGGGACTGGTCGGTTCCCGGCCCGTCCCACTCCGGAAAGCACGGCCGCCCCGATGGCGCCCATTCCTCCCCAACCTGTCCCGAGCCGCGCGGAACGGGAAGTCCCGCCGACGGATCCAGTCGATGACTCGGATCCCGCTACCCTTGGCAAGGTGCCGCGGGCACGCGGGACGCAAGCCTCCGGGAGCGCGAGCGTCCCGCTCGTCCCCGTCGCCGAGATCACCGCGGACGCGCGGGACGCTCGCGCTCCCAGGCGGGATCCTCCATCGCGGAATCTTCCCGGCGGCGTCGCACCCAAGAAGGACGCCAATGCGGGCTCACAGCCTCTCGGTGGCGCCGCCTCGCCGACCTCGGAGCCGAGGGTGCTCTATATTGATCTCGATGACGATCTGGCGGTATTGCTCGATCGGGTGGAGGAGACTGGTTCAGCGGCAATCGTCGTCCTCCCCGAAGGGGCCCGCGCCGTGCGAGGGGTTGTCGCCTCCCGCCTCCTGAAACGGCGCGCCGAGGCGGCCGGCATCGCGATCACCGCTGTTACGACTGACCGGGTGGCAATCGCCCAATTCGCTGCGATCGGGATTCCCTGTTCGGCTACCGTGGGCGAGGCCAGGTTGAGGCTGCGGCGCCACAGCCAATCCGCGACCGACCTGCCTACGCCTCCGCTACTCCCAGGCTCAATGCATCAGGGAACGCGTCTGGAGGCAGAAGGGATCCAGTCAGGCCCGTCCGCCCTAGATCCGGCATCGGCCACACCCCTGCCCGCTCGCCAGTCAGCGGCGGCAAACGGCGGCCGAGGGGGGGACGGGGCGCCCGATACCTCCCTGTTCGCGGATGCCCAACTTGATCAGCCGCTCGATCAGGGGACCGATCCGGACGCGGCGTCCGACCCGGACGATGAGCTCGACCTGAACCAGGCGACCGTGCCGGTGAGAGTGACGCCCCCGACCCTCGGCGCGGCCGGAAAGGTAGGGCCCCTGCCACCGACGGGTAGACGCCGATGGCCACTGGCGGTCTTCACCAGCGCTTTCGTCATCGTGCTGGTCCTGAGCATCTGGGTAGTGCTCTTCCCCGCCGCCACCATCACCATCACCTACGCAACCCATGCATTCGACCGTACCTATACCGCCGATCTCGGCTCGGGGAATCCTGGGGCAATCGCCTTACATCACACCGAACTGAGCGAGACCGCCAACCTGGTGGTGCCTGGTACGGGCACTCGCCTGGTGCCCGATGGGTTCGCCACCGGAACCGTCACGTTCGCCAACCAGGCCGACGGCTACGTAACCGTCCCGGCGGGAACGATCGTGGACGCACGGAACGGCAGCCGGTACGTCACTCTGGCCGACGCCAATGTACCCGCCGCCGTCCATACCTTCTCGGGCAGCACCAACGGCCAACTGAATGTAGGGGTACGGGCTCTGGTGGGCGGCACCAGCGCCAACGTGGGCCAGGGCACGGTCACGGCCATTGAAGGGCGGCTCGCGGGGGTGTTGCTCGTGATTAACTATGCCCCGATCACCGGTGGCACCATGCGAACCGAGTACCGGATCACAGCCTCGGACATAGCGAACGCGGCGGCGACCCTTCGTCGCCAACTGGCCGCGCGTGAGGCGTCCACCTTGAGTGTGCGTTACGCGCTGAGCCCTATAAGGCTGCCGGGCCCGCTCACCGTCACCGTGCCTCGGGTTACCCTGGTCAAACGTAGCGGCCTCCCCTTTGCGCGAGTGGCAATCACCGCCAAGATGGCTATGCAATACGTGCATGCCCAAGATGTGCAAACCCTGGCGGATACGGGACGAGATCACGATCTGGCGGGCCATAATCAGCAAGTGATCCCTGGTACCGAACGGATCACCCTCTCGATCCATGGCCAGGGTAAGGGCCGGATTGTCCGCGCTCGGGTGCAAGCACGTACTACGCCGAGGATTGATGCGACCAGTCTCCGGGCCCTGTTGGTTGGGATGAGCGTGGCCGACGCGCGGCGCCTGCTGGACGAGAGCGCGCGGAATGGGGGCTGGCACTACACGATCAGCACACGCCCTGACCTTGCCGGACGGCTCCCGCAAGCCGCCGGACTGATCGATCTGCGCGTGCGGAATCTCGGGTAGCCGGTAGGTGCGATGAGTTCCCCCAGGTGTGGTACCATGGCCCAGTGCGCTACCTGAGCGTGGATGTGGGCGAAAAGTGGGTAGGATTGGCGCTCAGCGACCCAACTGGGTTTCTGGCCACCCCCCTAAATGTGATCAGCCGCGGAGAGGCGCATGGCGCGCGTATTCGCGCGCTGATTGAAGAATATGAAGTTGAAGCGGTGATTTTCGGCCTGCCGCTCAATATGGATGGGAGCAGCGGCAGCCAGGTGGAGGCGACCTACGCGTATGTCCAGGGATTGGGCCCCCTTCCGGTGCCGATCAGTTACTGGGATGAGCGCCTATCTTCCTGGGAGGCCGAGCAAATGATGAGCCAGGTGCGCGGCAGGGTGCGGCGTCGTCGTGAGCGTTTGGACGCCATCGCGGCCGCCCTGATGTTGCAGGATTTCCTGGACACCCGGCAGCAGGAGAGCAAACGGGCCGCGCGGGCCGCGAACTGATGACCAACCCGGACACCCGAGTCCGCGATCGCGGTCTGCCGAGATGAAAGGCGTGACCCGTACCATGTCCACTCCGGCAACCCGATGAAGGAAGGCACGCGAAATGGCTGACGACCAACAGATGGACCGGCTCCGGCGCCTCCGGGCAGCCCGCGGCACGGGAGCAACCCGCGTTGAGGTGTATACCCCCGGTAAATCGGGTTCGCAGGGCGGCGGGCCGCTGTACGTGGCCCCACGGGGCGGCGGTCATGCGGGCGCCATGGTCGCGCTTCTCCTCATTCTGGTGATCGCCATTGGGGTCATCGGGGCCGGAGGTTATGTGTTACATCAGTTCCATTCCTCCGTGGGCGGCCCGCGCAAGGAGGTGCGATTCGTGGTCCGGCCGGGTGAAACGGTAAGCAGTGTCGCGACCGAACTCAGCCAGGCGGGGCTGGTATCCAGCGGTTTCCTCTTCCAACTCTATTACCGATTCAACGGAGGCGCCGGTAACATCGTGGCCGGCCCTCATCTGCTGAACACGGATATGAGCATGCAGCAAGTAGCCGACGCCCTCCGTCAGGTACCGCCCGCCCCGCCTCCCGTGGATCACTCGCAGGACTACAACATTTTGCCGGGGCATCGGGCCGAGGAAATCGCCACCGATCTAGCCGCCGGCGGCGCGGTCTCGTACAACGCCTTCATGAATCAAGTACGGCACGGCTCTTTCAACTATTGGTTCCTCAAGGGCCGTCCCCCCGGCGCCAGTGTGGAGGGATTCCTCTATCCCGGACTGTATCACCTGCACAAGCACTTCGATGCTCACACGCTGGTCAATATGATGCTGGCTAACTTTGCCGCGCATTTCACCCCAGCCATGCACGCACAGGCGGCCAAACGTCATATGAGCGCCTTTGATATTGTCACCATGGCTTCCATCGTGCAGCGAGAAAGCTCGATTCCGATCGTCGAGCAATACATCGCCGGCACCTATTACAACCGCCTGAACAATAGCGCCGTGGTGAGCAACCGGCTGAATGCCGATCCAACCGTACAGTACGCGTTGGGCTACCGGCCTCAAGAAAAGACCTGGTGGGAGCGGAGTCTCTCCCAGACCCAGACGGGCTCGACGATCTCTCCCTACAATACCTACCTCAATTCAGGCTTGCCGCCAGGCCCCATAAGCGAGCCCGGTGCTTCGGCTCTCAACGCCGCGCTTAATCCGGCGCCCTCTCAATTTCTCTTCTTCCAGGCATTCGGCAAGGACAACAAGACGCACTTCTGCGTTACACTGGATTGCCAGAATAATGAAGCGGGCGTCACGGTAAACTAAGCTCACACCGGAAAGGTATAGTGCATGATTTCAACCGGAGACTTAAAGCGCGGCATTTCCCTTGAACTCGATGGCGAGCTCTATCGCCTGCTGGAGTTCAATCACATCAAAATGGGGCGCGGCAGTGCCCAGGTGCGCATGAAGCTGCGGAACCTCCGCTCCGGCTCGACCACCGAACGGACGGTGCAGGCCGGCGAACGTTTCCAACGCGCCCGGCTGGACTCAAGCACGGTCCAGTTTCTCTACGCCGATGGCGAGACCTTCCACTTCATGAATACGGAAACCTACGACCAAATCACTGTTTCCGAATCGCTGATTGCCGACGACGCCAAGTTCCTCAAGGAAAACATGGAGGTCGAGTTGTTGTCCTATGGCGACGAGACGATCGCCATTGACTTGCCGCCGAACGTGGAACTTAAAATTACCTACACCGAGCCCGGCATCAAAGGCGATACCGCCTCGGGCACCACCAAGCCCGCCACGGTAGAAACTGGGGCCGTGGTCCAGGTTCCTCTTTTTATCAATATGGATGAAACGATCCGGGTGGACACCCGAACCGGCCAATACATTGAGCGCGTGGGCAAGGCGTAGACGGCGATGAACAGGCCGCGGCCGCCCTCGGCCGCCGGCATCCGCACCCTTGCCGACCTCTGCCTGAGGTCGGGAGTGGAAGAGTTGGCTGCCTCGCACGATACTTGGTCCGTTCGGTTGCGCCTGGATCTCCAGGCGGGCACGGTCGCGGCAACCAAGGGAAGCGCCGAGCCTGTGGAGGCTGCCGGCGGCCCCACCACCCAGGTGTCGCAATGGGTAGGAGTCTTTCATCGCGCCCCCGAGCACGACGCGGAGGTGTTGGCCGTTGAGGGGCGCCCGGTACGCGAGGGAGACGTCCTCGCGGTGCTGGTGGCCATGCAGATCCAGCATGAGATTCGGGCCGAACGGGATGGCACCTTGATCCGGTTTCTGGTCGGAGACGGCGCCCCGGTGGAGTATGGGCAGCCACTGCTGGAACTGGCCTGAATGGACGGGGTCTTCACGGTTGGCGAGGTAGTGCGCTACCTGAGCGACATTCTCGGCGAAGACGTGGTTCTGGGTGGCCTGTGGATCCGGGGCGAGATTTCCAATCCCAACCTCTCCGCCGCCGGCCATCGCTACTTTACCCTGAAAGATGCCGAAAGTGAACTCCAGTGCGTCATCTTTCGCACTCGTGGGCGCGCCAAGGTTCCCGATCTCCGGCAGGGCGACCATATGCTGGCACATGGCCGTCTTGGCGTGTACGAGACGAAAGGCAGGGTCCAGCTGTATGTGGACATGGTGCAGCAAGAAGGCATCGGCCCTCTACACCAGCAGTTCGAGGAGTTGTGCGCCCGCCTCCGCGACGAGGGACTGTTCGCCGAAGAGCGGAAACGGGCGCTCCCCGCTCTGCCGCGGCGGGTGGGCGTGGTCACCTCCCCGCATGCAGCCGCCTATCAGGACGTATTGCGGGTGCTCAGCGCCCGCTTCCCCGCCGTTGAGGTCGTCCTCTCGCCCACCTTGGTCCAGGGCGAGGAAGCTCCCACCCAAATCGTGGCCGCTCTTCACCGCCTGGCTGCCGTGCCGGGCATTGATGTCATTCTTCTGGTCCGCGGAGGCGGTTCGCTTGAGGATCTCTGGGCGTTCAACAGTGAGCTGGTGGCGCGGGCAATCGCCGGCTCTTCGATCCCAATCGTCAGCGGAGTGGGCCACGAAACCGACCTGACGATCGCGGACTTCGCCGCCGATCTTCGGGCCCCCACTCCTTCGGCGGCCGCCGGTGCCGTGGTTCCCGACCGGATGGAGTTGCT
>JANWHO010000295.1 GCA_025450375.1 Chloroflexota bacterium | reverse complement strand
TGCCGCGGGCGGCCGCGCTCCTCTCCACCAATGCCGCGCGCATCTTTGGTCTGTATCCCCGCAAAGGCGTGATCCAGGTGGGCGCCGATGCCGACCTGATGTTGGCGAATCTCCAGCAGGAATGGACGGTGGAGGGGACGCGGTTCCTCTCCCACAACAAGTGGAGCCCGTATGATGGGATGCGGCTCACCGGGAAGATCCAGCGGACCATCGTGCGCGGTCGGACCGTCTACGCCGACGGGGCGATCCAGGTCCAGCCGGGCTATGGCGAGCAGATTCTTCCCGCGCGACCCCAGGTGACGGCGGCGACCAGCACACGCGAGTCTACCGCGTGAAGGGCAATCGGCGCCCGTCGCGGGAGCAATGCCCGTGAGCCTGTCCCGCCTGCTGGGCGCGCGTGCCGCCGAGGACCGCCCGGTGCGGGTGGGCCTGATCGGGGCCGGCAAGTTCGGCTCCATGTACCTGGCCCAGGCGCGGCTAACCCCCGGCGTGCATCTGGTGGGCGTGGCCGATGTGGCGATTGAGCGCGCGCGGGAGGCCCTGAGTCGAACCGGTTGGCCGCCAGAGCAGGTGGCGGCCCCTTCGTTCGAGGCGGCCCTGGCGCGCGGCGGCACCTACCTTACCGATAACGCGGAGCAGCTGATCGCCTCCGACGCGGTTGATCTGGTGATCGAGGCGACCGGCAGCCCAGCGGCGGGCATCCACCACGCGCTCCTCTGCTGCCGCCAGGGACGAGACGTGATCATGGTGAACGTGGAGGCTGACGCCCTGGCGGGGCCGCTCCTGGCCCGCCGGGCCGCCTCGGCCGGCATTGTCTATTCGCTCGCCTATGGGGACCAACCGAGCCTGATCTGTGAACTGGTGGATTGGGCGCGCACGATTGGCATGGACGTGGTCTGCGCCGGGAAGGGCACGAAGTACCTGCCGGAGTATCACACCTCCACCCCCGACACCGTGTGGCGCTACTACGGCTTCACCGAGGAACAAATCGCCACGGGCGACTTCAACGCCAAGATGTTCAATTCTTTTCTGGACGGGACCAAATCGGCGATTGAAATGGCGGCCGTGGCGAACGCTACCGACCTCATTCCCGATCGGCAGGGCCTACGATTTCCCCCCGCGAGCGTATACGATTTGCCCCAGGTATGTTGCCCCAGGAGCGCCGGCGGCACTCTGGAGCAGGCTGGGACGCTTGAAGTGGTCTCAAGCCTGCATCGCGATGGCCGGCCGGTGGCGCACGACCTGCGCTGGGGGGTGTACGTCACCTTTGCGGCCGGATCCGCCTATGTCAAAGACTGTTTTAGCCAGTATGGGCTGATCACGGACGCCACCGGGGAGTATGCGGCGCTCTACCGGCCCTCCCATCTGATCGGGCTGGAATTGGGGATAAGCGTGGCCTCGGTCGCGCTCCGCCGCGAGGCCACGGGGGCGCCGGAGACCTTTCAAGGCGATGTCGTCGCGGTAGCCAAACGTGACCTTGGGCCGGGCGAGCAGTTGGACGGCGAAGGCGGCTTTACGGTCCATGGCCGCCTGATGCGGGCCAACGACTCGCTGGCCGATGGGTGCTTGCCGATCGGACTGGCGCAACGATGCGTAATGGTTAACGCCTTGCGTGTCGGGGAAATCGTCAAGTGGAGGGACGTGCGGACGGACGAGACCAGTGAGGCCGTTCGCGTGCGCCGAGAGATGGAAGCACTCTTCCGGGTTGCACCCGACTATGCCACGTCAACGTGACTGACGACAGCCGGGATGTTGCCGCCAAGTAGGTGCTCTCGCTCACGCAAGACAAGGGCGAGGGTATCGGAGGCGCGACGCTGCCACTTGTAGTAGGTGTCCTCATCCACCCGCAGGAGCCAGGCCAGCACCTGCTCCTGCTCACCATGTGGGCCACCCGTCTGTTCCCGCCGCTCCCGCAGATCCCGCACCACTGCCGGGGCACAGCGGCGGGTAATGCCCAGCACGTAGGGATAATATAGACAGTTGTAGAAGCGATGCGCGGCGCTGGTGTAGCCTTCGGTCCAGCGCTCGGGCCGAAGGCCGTTTATCAGATCGATGAGCACCGCCTTGAGGATGGCCACCCGCTGGAGCGGAGTATCGTCCAGCCCCTGCTCGTGGAGGCAGGCGGTGACACTGGAAAGCCGCAAGAGGGGCGAGACGGCAAGCCTGGTAGGGTCGGAGAGATGGGTGATGGCGCGGCGCACCGCGTCGTCGAAGGCTTTGCCGGTGCCCGGCTCGGGCGGCGGTTTGATGTCCGGCAGCGTCAGAGCAGGGTGTGCCGCGTACCCTTCGGCTGAGGAGGGCTCGGTCGCGACCACCGTGCCGTGCCGGGCAGCCACATGCCGTTCAAGGAGCGTCCACACACCGCTCATCCCCAGAGCCAGGGCCAGAGCGGTGAGATACTGCGGCAGCATGCCTTCAGGCGCCAAGACGCGCGCCACCGTACACCAGGACATCAGGGTGAGCGCCGGTATGCATGCGCGTCGCACTACCGGATGGTCCAGCCGGCCCACTAACGCCGTTGATGGCCAGGGCATGTGTGCCCAGAGATCCCGCGTCTGATATGTCTGCCAGGTGAGCCGGTTTCCGATGACCCGATAGCGCAAGGCTGCCGGGTCACATGCTGTGTCGTTCATTTCGCGTCTCTTTCTTACGATGCCGTATCCGATGGCGATGATTCGTCTATCCCGATCCGCTCCCTTCCGCTGGGAGCGGATCGGGGCCGGCAATCTTCTACCCACGCCGTCAGCTCTCGCCATGCAAGAAGGGACTGTTCAAGGGATGGGGAACATCCTACCGCACAAAGATCACCCCGAAGTGGTGGTCGGTAACTTCTCCCGTGTCGCTAACGAAGAAGTTGGAGGTGATTAGGCCGCTGGCCCCGGCGAACTGCCCCTCGCCCTCATCCACTTTCCACATCACCGTCCCGTGCTTGCGGGTAGGATCGGCGCTGGGGCCAAGGTAGCCCTGGCCGATGGTGCTGAAGCGCAGGCGATGGCCGTTCTGCCCAAAGGCGATGGTCCCGCTCTCCTGGAAGGTGCTTGCGTCGCTAAACACCACCTCTGACTCGAACGTCGCTTCGGCGCCCGCCACGCGTTGCAGGGAGCCGCGTATACCCTCGGGCCCGGCGGTACTGGTGAGACTGCAGCTGGGGGCGGTAGTCGTGGCCTTGAGGACCGTAGGCGTTGCCGCATCCTTGGGCGCCGCGCGCCCGGTAAACTGCATGGCATAGATAATCTCGCGCATGGTTGCTCTCCTCTTCAGTCTCATTGTCTGGCAGTAAGCGCTGCCGCTGCCTCGGGCTGGGATCTGGCTGTAGGCGGCTCGTCCCGACGATCCCTAGTGCTTCTACAGCCGCTGCTCCTCCTCTCCGCGGCAGGCAGCACTTCCAATCCCCAGCCCGCTCTATCATGGGGGGCGTGGCATGGTCGTACCACTGACAACTCGTACAGTTGCCCCTGACAGTTGCCGATAGCAACGCGATCAGTATGGGCGATGGCTGATCCGCGGGCCAACACCCAGCAAGGCCGGCAGGGAGAACTCGCCGGAGTATCCGGCGAGAGCACCAACCGACGTGCGATTCACCTGACAGCGGCGCGGCTCAGGCGGGAACATTCTCGGTCAGGGCATGGACGATCAGATCCTCCGCCGACATAGCCCAACCCTGCCCCCAGGCCGCCGCGAAGACATCCCCATCAAGGGCAGCCCGCGCAACAGCCTGGGACCGATCGACAGCGGCCCTGGCGCGCGCGTAGATGTGCTCGGCGGGAAGGGCCATATCGCCCGCGCCGCCGACCGCTTCCCGGATCGCCGCGACCGCGCCGAAGAGCACGACCGCCGGTGCATACCGCCCAGTGGCGACTAGCGCGGCAGCCAGCAGCATCACCAGATCGGCCAATTCCATGCGCCGAACGAAGGGCAACGTACGCCGTTGCAGCGAGAGACCCTCCCGCACCAGGGCAAACACGCGGAAGAACTCGCCGCTCTCAAGGGCCAGGCACGCTAGGTGAAAGAGCGCGTCCACCTGGAATTGGAGGACTCCGCTTGCCCGCCCCACAGCCAATCCGTCGGTGAAGTGCACCTCGGCTTGCTCGAGATCGTTCCGCTGTGCCGCCAGGACGCCGGCGTTAAAGAGCAGGTCACAGAGTACTTGCTGATCGCCCAACATACGTGCCAGGGACAGGCCCTCGTCAATCAGAATTGCCGCGCGCTCGACATCACCCCGGGTGGAGGCTAGATTCCCGAGCCAAGCCAGTGACTCGGCAATACTCGAGGGCTGCCCAGAAAGGTGCGCCACGCGGAGGCTTTCCTCCAACAGCGACGTAATCAGGTCGTAATCTAGCTGATCTGGGGCCTTCCTCTCATCAAATGCCATCGTCCCAAGCTCGCGGAGCACGCGGGCGAGCAACCACGTGTCATGCTGCTCACGTAATAGCGCCAGGCTCTCATTGAGGAACCGATATGCCTCCGCGGGATCGCCCAACCACCTCATCCAGCACCCCAGGAAGCACAGCGCCTCCGCGATGCCGCGCGGATCGTCGAGTGCCCGGGCCAGGGCAAGGCTTTCCTGGAGCAGCGGGCGGGCGCCCCCGGTGTCGCCGAATATGTGCCGCAAATGCCCAGCGCCGGTCAGCGCGCGGATGCGCACGGTACTGACCACGTCGTCCTCGGCCAGTGCCGCTTCGAGCCAGCTTAGACCCTCGCGCAGATGGCCTTGCGACGCCCAGAACCACCAGAGCGCACCCGCGAGCCGTAGCCGCGCCTCCGGTCCTGGGTGGTGGGCGCGATTCTCGGGGGATAGGGTCCGGACCAGGGCGCTCCAGGCTAGCGCCGCCCGCAGGTTGTCGTACTCGGCTTCCAGCCTGTGCCGCCAGGCCACCTCCGCCCGACCTTTGATCCCCGAATCGCCCGCCTCCGCCAGGTCCAGGTACCAGGCCAGGTGCCGGTTGGCCACCAGCGCCGCCTCGCCCGCCTCCTCCAGCCGCTCCCGCGCATAGTGGCGCACCGTCTCCAGCAGTTGGTAGCGCGTCTCCCGTGCCGCGAGTTCCCCATTGAGGATCGGGAGGAACCGCGGCGCCACCAGCGACTTGTCGACCAGTCCCATCAGCAGGGGCAGCACCTCGGCGCTGTCCACGCCGGCCGCGCCGTGGCTCGTGAGATCGGTCTTCGTCGGGGGTGGTTCTTCATCGGCGCAGATCGCCTCGGCCGCCTCCAGGGTCCAGCCGCCCGCGAAGATCGCCAGCCGCCGCAGCAGCGCCTGCTCGGGCGGGCTGAGCAACTGCCAGCTCCAGTCCAGGGTGGCGCGCAGGGTGCGCTGGCGCGGCAGCGCGGCGCGCGAGCCGCTCGTCAGGAGCCGGAGGCAGTCGCCAAGCCGGGCGGCGAGTTGCTCTATCGGCAGCGCGCTCAGCCGCGCCGCCGCCAGCTCGATGGCCAGCGGGATACCGTCCAGTCGCGTGCACACCTCGGCCACCGCCGCCGCGTTTTCGGCGGTGATCGCGAAGTCCTCCCGCCGCGCCCGCGCCCGAGAGAGCAGCAGCGCCACGGCCGGGTAGGACGGCAACTCCTCAATCGGGGGCAGCCGTTTGGGATCCGGGAAGGCCAGCGACGGTACGCGGAACAGGCACTCCTCCGCGAGAGCCAGGCCCTCCCGGCTGGTGGCCAGCAGCCGCAGGCGGGGACAGGCGCGCAATAGCACGGTGACCAGTTCGGCGCAGGCACCGAGAAGGTGCTCACAGTTGTCCAGGACCAGCAGCAGGCACTTCTCGGCCAGGTGCTCGGTCAGGGCAGGCAGAGGACCGATACCCGGGCGGTCCCGCAACCCCAGAGCGGCGGCGACCGCGGTCACCACCAGGGTGGAGTCGTTCAGCGCGGCCAGCTCGATCAGCCAGACGCCATCGGGATGGGTGGGCAGCAGCGTCCGCGCCACGGCAAGGGCCAGGCGGGTCTTGCCCACGCCGCCCGGCCCGGTCAGGGTGAGCAGACGCGGATCCGGCTGCTCCAGCAGGGCCGCCGCGGTAGCCACCTCGTGATCGCGTCCGATCAGCGCGCCGGTCGCCGGCAGGTTGTGCGGCGGCAGGGGCGCCGAGGAGGCAGGCGCCGTAGGGAGCGGTCCCCGCCGGCGGACCACGGTGGCTTCCAGGGCGGCGAGGTCCAGAGCCGGCAGGTCGAGGGCGCGGGCCAGGAGCGCCACGGTGTCGCGGTAGGGCGCCTGCCGGCGCCCGCTCTCCAGGGAGTTGATTGCATCGGGGCTCAAGCCGGCGCGCTCGGCCAGCGCCTCCTGGGAGAATCCCGCCCGCACTCGATAGCGCTTGAGAAGAATTCCGAAGCTGACCGGCGGATCGGTTTCGCGGGCCGCCTGTGCCATGTCCTCCTCCTGTATGGCCCAGTCGCCGGTCGCGGCCCATCGGCCATGGCTGAAGCATAGCACACGGATCAACCTGTGCGTACGACCGGCGAGCGCGCCTCCTCCGCGCAACTGTCAGGGATAACTGTACGAGGTGTCGGTGGCCGACGGGCGTCCCGTCATCCATGCTAGGGTGCAGGACGGCAGCCACGAGAATGCTGTCGCTGGACAACCGGAAGGAGGGAGAAATCACGGGAGCTATCGGCGATATCCACAAGCGCTCTCGCGCAAAGCCATTAAGGAGAAGAGCATGAAAGCAAGCGTTGGGCCATGTATCATGGCGATCAGCTTACTCACCGCGCTGGCGATCCCCGCCCGGACGGCCGCGCAGGTCCCAAAGGATATGCAGTATCGCTATATTGTGGTTGACGTGGGGACATTCGGTGGTCCAAACAGCGGCACTGTCAACGATGCCAAGATGCTGAATAATCAGGGGATGCTCGTGGGTGGGGCAGACACGGCTCTTCTCGACACCACCTCCCCCAAACAGAACCCCCAATTCCCTGACATCCCAGACCCCTTCATTCAGCATGCGTTCCTGCAGCGTCACGGCGTCCTGACCGATCTGGGCGCGCTGCCGGGCACAAACAGCAGCTACGCCTATTGGGTCAATGCGCGGGGGGACGCGCTCGGCCTCTCCACCAATGGGGTCGTTGATCCCCTGAAGGGCTATCCAGAGACGGCCGGCATACTGTGGAAGGATGGCCGGATCATCAATCTGGGCACGCTGGGCGGCTACGAGAACTCACCGAACGCGATGAACAATCGAGACCAGATCACCGGTATCGCGTCGAATGCCATCCCCGATCCCTATTCCCTGGCCAACTGGGGAACCCAAACCCGCGGCTATCTCTGGCAGGACGGGGTAATCCACGACATCGGCACGCTCGGCGGCCCCGATGCGCAGGCATGGTATATCAACGAGCGTGGACAGATCGCAGGGTGGTCGTACACCAACTTGACGCCGAATCCGGTGACGAAGGTCCCGACAGTGGACCCGTTTCTCTGGCAGAACGGCCACATGCAAGACCTTGGCACCCTCGGCGGCACCAACAGCATCGTGAACAGCCTCACCGATGGCGGCATGGTCGTAGGCCAAAGTAACCTGGCCGGAGATCTGACCTACCACCCGTTCCTGTGGGACGGGCGCGCCCTGAAGGATCTGGGTACCTTTGGCGGGAAGAACGGGCTCGCGAACTGGGTCAACGAAGCGGGAGACGTGGTCGGCAACGCGGACATATCCGGCAGCAAGGCCCACCACGCTTTTCTCTGGCGAAAGGGCGTGTTGATTGATCTTGGGACCGTTGCTGGTAGCCCATGCAGCACCGGATATGGTATCAACGCACGGGACCAGGTCGTAGGCGATGCGGGCAAATGTGGCGTCGGGGGGACTGGGTGGCTGTGGGATCACGGCTCCATCTACGACCTGAACACCCTGGTCGCGCCCTCTCCTTCTGGCCTGCACCTGGGTGGCGCGGTGTACATCAATAATCGAGGCGAGATCAAATGCGAAGGCTTTCTGCCCAACGGCAAGATGCACGCTGTCCTGCTGATTCCGAGCCGACATTAGGGGAACGGGCGCGACAAACAACGGCGCGACGTCCGTCTCCACAGTCCTTTACCCTGGAGGCCCTGCGTACGGAAGGGCAGTCTTGCGCGATGGCTGCCCCGGACCACTTGGCAAGCGGGAGGTCTTCACAGGTGAGACAGTTGTCCCGTGGCGGGAGGAGCATCGATGGAGACGCAACAGCCGGCAAACATTGCTGACCTGGCGCGGCGTGCCCTCGCCGCGCTGGGACAGGACCAGATCGCGCTGGCCGAAGAACTCCTCTTGCGTCTAGTCGCGATCGATCCCGACGAGCCCGGCCACGCGGCGCACCTCGCCACCCTCTACCAGCGCCTCGGCAAACACGGCCTGGCCATCGCCTTCGCCCAGCGCGCGGCCGCGCTCGATCCGGAGGATGCGCGGTTCGCACGGCAACTGGGTAGCACGCTGGAGGCCGGCGGCGAGCCTGACCTGGCCCACCAGGCATATCTGGCGGCGGTGGCCGGCAACCCCGGCCACCCGCAACCGTGGCTGGCGCTAGCCCGGCTCGATCGGGAGGGCGGGCGCCTGGAGACGGCGGAGCGCTATGCACGCCGAGCTGTCGAAACGGCGCCCCGGGCGACCGACGGGTACGGGGAACTGGCGCGGGTTCTCCTCCGGGCCGGCCGGCCGACTCAGGCCCTGGCCGCGCTGGCCATCGGGCTGCGGCTGGCTCCCGACGACCCGGATCTGCGCGCCCTGCGTGAGGCCGCTAGCGCCCAGCACCCCGAGGCGGGTGCGCCCACGCCGGGCCCGCCTTGACAGGCCCCCGCCCCGATCGGGTACCGTTTGCCGCACAAGGTTCGCTGTCGCGGCGTATCGGAGGACAGGGTTATGACACGCATCGGATTGAGCGGTCGTGCGGCCTTGCTGATCGTCGCCATGGTGCTCGGCGGCAGCGGCGCCATCGATGCGGCGGCACGGCCCGCCTATCGAGCGGCTACGGTCACTACTACCTTGATTTACGGCGCGGCCGGTGAGCCGGACACCCTGAATCCCTGGACCACCGTTGAGGGCAACACCAATGACGTGGCTCCCGCGATCTTCGACTCATTGCTGCGCGTCGACGCGCGGGGCCGGCTGCAGCCAGATCTTGCCACCAAAGTCGAGCACACCGCTGATGGCCGCACCTGGACCTTTCACCTGCGACATGGCGTGCGCTGGGCCGACGGCGCGCCCTTCACCAGTGCCGACGTTGCCTACAACTATCGCGCCATCTTCGACAAGGCGCACAATGTAACCAACACCACGGGGTGGGACCAGATCGACCGCTCCAGTACGCCCGACGCCTACACCTTCGTGTGCCACCTCAAAGCGGTGAACGCGCCCTTCCTGGTCAATGTGGGTTGGAGCCTGCTCATCCCCGCGCACATCTATAACCGGCCAGGGGTCAACTTCAACACCACGCCGTTCAACCGCGCACCCTTCGGCACCGGTCCCTACCGGGTCACCGAATGGATGACCGGGGACCACATCATCCTGGCGCCCAACCCCTACTCCTGGCGCGGGCAACCCTTCTTCACGAAGGTCATCTACAAGATTGCGCCCGACCGCAACAGCCTCCTGGCCCAATTGAAGACGGGCGAAGTAGACATGGGCGCGATCCTCCCGCAGCAGGTGGTCCAAGCGCGGGGCATCGCCGGAAAGCGAGTGGTCACGTGGCTAAACAACGGCTACTGGCATGTCGACCTCACCCAGTACGGCTTCCTACGCGAGAGAGCGGTCCGCCAGGCGCTCGACTATGCCACGCCCAAGGAAGCGATCTTCAAGGGCATCGGGCTGGGGATGGGCGCCATCGCGGACGCCAATGTCTCGCCGGCGGTTGGGTCGTACTACGACCCGAAGGTGCCCAAACATGCCTTCAGCATGGCCAGAGCGGCGGCGATGCTGACGGCCGACGGCTTCATCAAGGGCTCGGACGGCGTGCTGCGGAAGAATAGTCTGGCGTTCGCCATGACCCTCTGGACGAGTGCCGGTGACCATACCGGCGAGCGGATCGACCAGGTGCTGCGCCAGGAATGGGGCCAACTCGGCATCAAAATTAGGCTCCGGTCGATTGGGGGCAATCAGATCTATGGCCCCGACGGCCCCTACTTCACCAGGGCGATGGCCGGCGTCACGATCGTGAACGCCAACAACCCCGACCCCGACGACTCGCTGTATTGGATCAGCGCCGGTATCCCCAAGACGCCGACCGACAACACCTGCTGCGATAGCCTTGCGTATTTCTATCGGCCCGACTTCCAGGCCCAGGTCGACGCGCTCTACCGTGCCGGGAACGGTGCCGTCGACCCGGTGAGGCGCAGGGCTATCTATTTCAAGATCCAGGCGCTGCTGGCCGATGAGGCGCCGGTGATCTTCCTCTATTGGGAAACCCAGGCCATGGCGCTGCCGAGCAATCTTACCGGCTTCGTGGCCAACCCCTTCCTCCCCGCTTTTGCCACGGTCGGGAGTTGGCGCAGGGCCTAGCATCAGGCGTGCGTCCGGCGGATAGACGAGATCGGCGAGGCCACTCGCATACGCCTGGAGATGGAAGCGCTCTTCCGGATTGCACCTGAAATCGGGTGATGCCGGCGGATAGCCTTTGCTTGGGAGTATGATGTTGGTATGGTGTCTGGATCGGTACTGTTTTTGCTGGTTGGCCTTCCAGGGTCAGGCAAGACGACACGAGCCCGCGAGATCGAGGGAACACCCCGCGCCCTACGGCTCAGTCCCGACGAATGGATGATCCCCTTGTTCGGGGAATCCGATGCTGGCGGCAAGCGCGACATAGTGGAGGGGCGCCTGATCTGGCTAGCGCTGCGCGCCATCCAGGCCGGGATCAGCGCCATACTCGACTTCGGCTTCTGGGCCCAAGATGAACGGTCGGCATTGGTCTGGCTCGCCGAGGCGTTGGGAGCCAACGCCTCGATCCTCTATTTGGCGGTCGACGAAGCGGCGCAACTCGAGCGGACACACGCGCGCTTCATGGCCACACCAGACGCGACGTTCGAGATGTCCGCCGAGGAACTGGCTGGCTGGCGAGCCTTCTTTCAGGTTCCGACCGACGACGAATTGGCCGGAACATTCCATCCGCACCCACCGGCTGGGTACGAAACCTGGT
>JANWHO010000294.1 GCA_025450375.1 Chloroflexota bacterium | reverse complement strand
TGCCGGCCTACCGGAAGGCCGGTTTCACGGTCGTGGGGATCTACGATATTGACCAGGAGCGGGCCGCGCGCGTGGCGGCACGATTCGACATTCCCACGGTGTACGAGTCACTTGACGCCGTACTCGACGGCCCAGCCGCGATCATCGACGTGGCGGTTCCCGCGCGCGAGAATCCGGCCATTGCCGCCCGCGTGGCGCGGGCCGGGAAAGCGCTGCTCTTGCAGAAGCCGATAGCCGAGGATCTGGCGGCGGCCGAGGAAATCGTGAGGGTGACCGAACAGGCCGGGATTATCGCCGCCGTGAACCAACAAGCGCGGTGGATGCCGGCGGCGCTGGCGATGCGCGATCTGATCGGCCGGGGCCTCCTTGGCGAGATCTACCAGGTTTCTTTCTTGATCAACGTGGAGACGCCGTGGAGCCTCTGGCCGTGGATCATCGCGGGCGAGCGAGTCGAGGTTCTCTACCATTCCATCCACTACCTTGATACGATCCGGGCTCTCCTTGGCCGCGAGCCCCGGCTGGTATTCGCCGATGGCACGACAATACCCGGCTACCCGACCAGGGCGGAAACGCGCACCAACATCCAGCTCATCTTCGAGGGAACCACTCGCGCCACCGTCCTCGACACCCATCATAACTCCGGTGGCCTTGATGACCAGTTCGCGCTGCTCCGGGTGGAAGGCACGGAGGGCGCGGCGGTGGCCGAGCTTGGCCTGCTCAAGAATTATCCTACCGGGGTGCCCGATTCGTTCCGGTACCATAGCCGGAAGCTCCAGCCAGGCACCTGGATCGCGCCAAAGCTGACCGGCACCTGGTTCCCGGATGCCTTCATCGGGACGATGGCCAGCGTGATGCGTGGACTGGAGGGAGCGCCGGGCGCCCCCGAGACCTCCGTGCGCGACAACCTTGGCACCCTGCGGGTGGTGCTGGCCGCCTATCAGTCGATGGCGACCGCGCGGGCGGTCGATCCCGCCGCGTTGGCGCGGGAAACACTCTCATGACCCGGCACGATCAACGACGGGCCGGGGAAGCGCACGGACACGGGAGATCCTAGATGCCGGAACAAGGCGTGGTTCTCGTGACGGGGGCGGCCCAGGGGATGGGCCTAGCCATCGCCCGTGGATTGGCGGCGGCCGGCTATCGCGTAGCCATGGTCGATCGACAAGAGACAATCCTGCGGGAAGCAGCGGCGGGGCTGGACCGCGCCGTGCCGTTCGTCCTTGATCTGCGGGATGCCGCCGCGCTGGCCCCGCTGGTTGAGCGTGTGGAGCAGGAATGCGGGCCGCTGGTCGGTCTGGTCAACAACGCGGGCATCGTCAAGACGCAACTCCTGGAGGAAGTGACGCTGGAAGATTGGGAGACTATGTTTGCCGTCGATGCTCGCGCACCCTTCTTCTTGATGCAGGCGGCGGGGGCGCGGATGGCCGGGCGCGGGGCGGGCGCGATGGTCAATATCGCCAGCGTGGCGGGACGTTCGGCCCGACCGCGGCAAACCATGTATGGGGCCGGCAAGGCTGCCCTCCTGCATCTGACCAAATCCGCCGCGGCATATTTTGGGCCGCGCGGGGTGCGCGTCAACGCGGTGTGCCCGGGAGTGATCCGCACCGAGATGACCGAGCAAGTCTGGCGGGATCGCGCACCGGAGGAGGTCGAACACATTTTGCGGAGTATTCCTTTGCAGCGGGTTGGCGAACCCGACGAGGTGGCCGCCGCGGTTATCTGGCTGTTGGGGCCGGGTGCGAGCTATGTGAATGGGCAGGCGATCAACGTCTGCGGCGGACTGGAAATGGATTAGCCCTATTCAGCATCCAAGCGGGATCGGATCCGGAAAGGGGAGGCTGGGATGCTGCATGGCATCTGGCACTTTAGCTTCACTGTCGCGAACATCGAGCGCTCGATCGTTTTTTATCGGGATCTCCTGGGCCTAACTCTCGTGCATACCCAGGAGCAACGGAATGCTTACACCAGCAGGCTCGTCGGTTATCCCGATGCGCACCTCAAGGTGGCGCAATTCGCGGTCCCCGGTCAGTCGCGGGCGCTCTCAACCCACGACCTTGAACTGGTGGAGTACGTTAACCCCCGCGGAGCGCGGGGGGACAGCAACATCTGCAATCCGGGCGCGGCGCATTTGGCGCTGTGCGTTGATGATATTCAGGCCCGGTACGAACGGCTGAGCGCCGCCGGGGTCGGCTTCCATTCATCGCCCAATGCCATTACCTCGGGGGTCAATGCCGGCGGCTTCACCTGCTACTTCCGCGATCCGGACCAAATTGTGCTGGAACTGGTCCAACCACCAAGAGGCCGGCCAGCACCCGGCTAGCCGGTGGAGTACGCCCGGAACAAAAGTGAACGAGTGCGGGAAACGAAAAGGGGATCGATCCATGCAGGCTCTGAGCGCGGCGCAACTGGAACAATTCACGGAGGATGGCTATCTGGTGGTCAGCGATGTCCTTGATCCGATCGCGGATTTGGGGCCGCTTCAGGACGAATACGCGCGTGTGCTCGACTCAATCGCCCGGTTATTCGTCGAGCAAGGTGCGTTGACCGCCTTGTACGATGACCTTCCCTTCCGGGAACGCCTGATTCGGGTGTGCCGGGAAAGTGGGAAGAGCGTCTCGCAGTTCTTCGATTTTAGCCTGCCCCAGACAGGGGTACGCGCCGACACCCCCATGCATGTTGGCCCCGCCGTGTTCGGCTTGCTGACCAACCCGAAGCTGCTCGATGTCGTGGCCTCCGTGATCGGCCCGGAGATTTACTCGAACCCGGTGCAGCACGTCCGCATGAAACTGCCTCCCGGCGTCCTGCCGGCCGCCGGCGCGGATGGCCTGAACGCGACCATTCCCTGGCATCAGGATAACGGCGTGGTCTTGCCGGAGGCCGACGAGGCGACCATCCTCACGGTCTGGTTGCCCTTAAACGAGGCGACGATCGCGAACGGCTGCTTACAGGTGATTCCCCGCAGCCATCGGGGCGAACTGGAGCCGCACTGCCCTACCGCCAAGGGCGCGGCCATTCCCGATGTCGTGGTGGCGGACCGGCGGGCGATTCCGGTCCCCATGCGGCCGGGGAGCGTCCTGCTTATGCATCAACGCACCATTCACAGCTCCCTGGATAATACGACGCCGGATCAGGTGCGGATCAGTCTGGATCTCCGCTATCAGCCGATTGGCCAACCTACAGGGCGGCCGGCGTTTCCCGGCTTTGTCGCGCGGAGCGCTGCGGGACCGGAGACCGTGCTGCGCGATCCCGAGGGGTGGGCGAATCTCTGGCGGGAGGCGCGGGCCCATCTGGCCGCCGAGGCCAACCCCGCCTTCAACCGCTGGAAAGCGGGAGTCGGGGTGTGCGCCTGAGCGCCGCTTCCCAAGCGAATCTTGTCCTGGGTTCGCCCGCGCGGCAAGCCGCGAGATAGATCAGTGCTTTGGTAAGGGGAAATCATGCGAATTGTCGATGTGCAAGTCAACCTCTTCGAGATCCCGGCCGGTCCATCGTTCCGCTGGCGGGACGGTTTACCCGGCGCGGAGCCAGATGTTACCGGCGCGGTATTGCGCGTGATCACCGACGACGGCCGGGAGGGCCTGGCCTTCACTAACCGTGGGATCATCCTGCGGGACCTGGTGGCGCGGCGCTTGCGCGCCGAGCTAATCGGGCAGGATCCGCTCCAGAAGGAGTGGCTCTGGCATCGGGTGTGGGAGCTTGACCGGATTGAAGAGTTCCCGCTCTACGTACTCGGCCTGGTGGATGTGGCGCTCTGGGATCTGACCGGCAAGGTCGCCGGCTTGCCGGTCTATCAGCTTTTAGGCGGATTTCGCGCCAGTATTCCGGCCTATGCCAGCACGGTGACCTTCGCCACGACCGAGGAATTTCTCGACGTGGCGGACCAATGCCTGGCCCTGGGCTATCCCGCGATCAAGTTGCATGCCTGGGGGGACGCGCGGCGTGATGCCAAGCTGTGCCTGGCGCTCCGCGAACATGTGGGCGACGAAGTGCCGCTCATGTACGATGGCTCGGCGGGCTTCGATCTGCCCGACTCCATCTACCTGGGCCATGCGCTGTCCGACGCCGGGTACCTGTGGTACGAGGAACCGATGCGCGAGTTTAGCATCACCGCCTACAAGTGGCTGGCCGCCGCCGTGCGCGTGCCGCTCCTGGTGGCGGAGACCTCGGACGGGGCGCACATGAATACGGCGGACTTCATCGCCTCCGGATGCGCCGCGTTCGTGCGAACCAGCAGCGGGCTCAAGGGCGGTCTTACCGGCGCCATGCGGATCGCCCATCTGGCGGACTCCTTCAGGCTGCGCGCCGAGGTACATGGCGACGGCCTGGTCAATCGCCATCTCTGCATGGCCATCTCCAACACGACCTATTACGAGTCGCTGGTCCGCACGAACCCAGTGGCGCGCGCGCCCGAAATAGACGCCCAGGGCTTGGTCCACGCCCCCACGGCGCCCGGGATCGGCTGGGAAGCGACCTGGGATCGCCCGCCCTGGGAAGTCGGCGGAGCGCGGGGCCTGGAATGAGCGTACCCGAGCCCATTACCCCCGATAACATCGCGGCTGACCCGCTGGTGGCCATGGTCACCGGGGCGGCGCGCGGCATGGGCGCGGCCATCGCCCGCCGGCTGGCGGCGGACGGTCTGGCAGTCGTTCTTGCCGATCGCCGCCGCGAGGCCATCGACGCGCTGGCCGTCGATATCGCGCGGGCAGGTGGCCGCGCCGCCGCGCTTGAGGTCGATCTGGCCGATGCCGGCCAGATTGAACGGCTCGAAGCCGCGGCGCGCGCCACGTTCGGGCGATTGGATGTGCTGGTGAACAATGCCGGGGTGATCCTGCCAAAGGGCTTCATGGAGGCATCGGTTGAGGAATGGGATCGCATGATGGCGGTCAATCTTCGGGCCGTGTACCTGCTCTGCCGGGCCGCGTTACCGGAGCTACGACGGCGGCGGGGCACGATCGTCAACATAGCCTCCACGGCGGGCCTACGCGCGCAGATGGAAAACGGACCCTACTGCGTCGCCAAAAGCGGGGTGATTATGTTGACCCAGGCCCTGGCCCAGGAGGTGCGCGCCGCTGGGGTGCGGGTCAATTGTGTATGTCCGGGCGCCGTGGACACGCCGCTGCTAACGGAGTACGCGCGGGCGCGCGGCACACCGGAGAGCATTGACGCGCTGGCGGCCTCCGGAATGCTGGTCCCGCCCGAGGATGCCGCGGCGACGGTGTCGTTCCTGGTCAGCCAAGGGGCACGATCGATAACCGGGCAGGTACTGGTCGTGGACCGAGGTGGGTTGGTCGCGGGATAGCTCGGCGTACTCGGCGGGACTCATGCGCGGGCGTCCCCGCTCGGCTAGCCGTACCGCCGCGCTACGGGTTCGACACGATCATGTACGTGGCAGCAGAGAATGTTGAAAAACCGAGCGGATATCTGGATGAGCCGCAATGTCGAGGGAGTCATTGGTGAAAACAGAGTCAACGAAACGGCTGGACGGTCAGGTCGCGGTGATCACCGGCGGGGGTCAGGGTATTGGGCGAGCGATGGCGCACGCCTTTGCCGAGTCAGGCGCCATCGTCGCCATCGCCGATGTGCAAGCCGAGTATGCCTCCGTCGCGGCGGAGGCAATCCGAACCGAGGGAGGTCAGGCGCTGGCCTTCCCCACCGACGTGACCTCACCCGAGAGTGTGAGCGACCTATTCGCCGCGCTACGGCAACAATTCGCGCGGCTCGATATCCTGGTGAACAACGCCGGGATTTGTCCAGTGACCCCCTTCCCAAATTTCGCGCTTACTTCATGGCGCCAGGTCTTCGCCGTGAATGTGGAAGGGCCGGTTCTCACCATCCAGGCGGCGGCGGCGTTGATGCCGGCGCAGGCGGTGCATCCCGTGTCGGGGCGACGGGGCACGATCATCAACGTCAGTTCACCGGCGGCCGAGATTGGCCGGCCAATGTTTGCCGCGTACGGAGCGAGCAAGGCGGCCCTGAACAGCCTTTCCCGCACCAGCGCGGACGTGTTGGGCCCACGCGGCATCGCCACCACCGTCCTCTACCCCGGCAGCGTCCTCGGGCCGCTGTGGGACGACCTGTTGCCGGACCTGAGCGCGGCCGAGGGGCGCGACGCGGAGGAGATCCTTGCCGAGCGTGCCGCCGGCATGCCGAACGGTCGATTCCAGATGCCGGAGGAGACCGCTCGGATGGCGCTCTATATCGCAACCGCCTCCGGCATGGGCCTCAATGGGCGCTTGCTCTGGTCGGAAGCGCATGTGACCTCGCTATGAACATGCGGTTAGGGTTAGCCGGGGCGCTGATCCCGCGCGACGATGCCGCGATCACCCCCGCCCTGGCCCTCCAGTGCGCGTCACTGGGACTCCGGGGACTGGTGACCCATTTCACGACCCCTCCAGAGGTGCTGGCGGGCCACCGGGGTGAACGCGTTCGTGCCGTACTGGAGGACGCCGGACTACGCATCGTTCAGGCCACGGGCTACAATCCCCTCCTGATCCATCCGGACGACGCCGTACGAGACGTGGAACTGGCGCGCCTGCGATCCGCCTTCGCCGCGGCCCAGTCGCTTGGGGCCGAAATGATCATCACCGGCTGCGGATCCCATCATCCCAGCTTCTTTTACGGACCGGCGGCGGCAAATCACACCGAACGGGCGCGCGCTCGGCTCGTGCAGAGCTTACGGCTGGCGGCGCCCTGGGCCGAGGCGTCGGGCATCCTCCTCGCGCTGGAGTGCCATGTCCTCACGACCCTCGACTCGCCCGCGCATATCCGCGCCATACTTGAGGCGGTCGGCTCGCCGTGGGTGCGGGCCAACTTCGATCCGGTCAACCTGATCGGCGATCTGCCGACACTCTACGGCAACGCCGCCGCGATGCTGAACATGCGGGAGGAACTGGGCCCATACTACGCGCCGAGCGCGCACATCAAGGACATAGCAGCGCTGCCCGAACTTGTCCTCCATCTGGCCGAGGCGCCGCCTGGCGAAGGTCTCCTTGATTACGCCGCGTTCTTTGAGGTCTGTCGCGTACTGGGCAATGGCGCCGCGCTCATCGTGGAGCATCTGAACATCGAACAGTTGGATCCCGCGCTGGCGTTCGTGAAAGCCGCCGCACGGCGTCATGGCATAGTACTTTAACGGCATGAAGTCTCACGACACCTGCGGAAATCGCCGCCATCTCTATACAGGCCGGTAGCCGAGTCCCACCGAGATCCGATCACAGACGTCTTTGACCGCGGCTCCAACCCGAGGTACGAGATCCCCATCCAGCCGAGCGGATGCCGAGGAAATGCTGATGGCTCCTTCGACAGTACCGTCCATGGCGCGGATCGCGGCGCCGATACAGCGAGCGCCCAACTCTCGTTCCTCGTCATCGACCGCATAGCCGGCGACACGGATTCGCGCCAGTTCCTCCCGAAGGAGAGAGCGATTGGTGGCCGGGTGTGCCCTCCGACCGCTGGAGCGCATGACCGCGACAGCCCAGGCTAT
>JANWHO010000293.1 GCA_025450375.1 Chloroflexota bacterium | reverse complement strand
TGGGCGGCGCTGGCCGTGAACGAGATCGGGCTGATTGCCGCCGCGACGGCGCCCGGCGCGCTGGTTCCGGACCAGCTTGATAATCTGGCGAATCAGATTGCCTTCTACGGCTTTCTGATCCCGATCTCCGTGGCGATGTCCGAGCGCACCTTTCCCCTCTTCTTCCGTACCCCGCGTCCCCGGCTTCCGCTATTGCGCGCCGGCCTGGCGCTCCTGCTGGCGGGGCTGATCGCGCGCGTGGCCGGGGATCTGGCCGAGGCCGCGCGCCTGGCGGGACTGGGCGAATTGCTCATGGCGGCGGCTCTTGCGCTCTTCATTCAGGCGCTCGGCGTCTTCGCCCCGCGCCGGCCGCTGCCCCGCCAACCGGTACGTCCGCTCCGCGATCCCATCCAACTCCGCGCCGTCTCGGCCTATCTCTGGCTGACCGCTGTCGCGCTGGCGCTGGCGGCCAATGGCGCGGCGGCGTTCGGCCTGGCGATTGCCCCGGTCCCGCTCGACGCGGAGCGCCACCTCCTGGGCGCGGGCTTCGTGACCATGCTGATCCTGGGGGTAGGCGCGCATCTGTTGTCGAGCTTCGCCAATCGACGGCCACGCTCCGCCGCGCTGCTCTGGGTCACCTTGTTGCTGGGCAACCTGACGGCGCTGCTCCGCGTGGGGCCGCTGGTGGTTCCTGCCTTGTTTCCCGATGGAGGCGGCATCGCCCTGCCGATAGCCGGGATGACGGGTCTGGCCGCGCTGATTGTCTTCGGCATCAACCTGTTCACCGGCCCAGGCATGTAACCAAAGTCACAGCCAGGAGGCCGAACACGGTCTATAGTGCAAGACGGGTCACGTTCCCCTCGTTGCTCCGGCGGCCAGGGGATTCGCCCATCGAAGCCCCACCAGTCCGAGGAGGAAAGAATCACATGTCCGCCGCTGCTCTGCTCCTGGACGTGCGTACCCTGCCGGGGCCGCAACGACACCCGCGCATTTTCGCCCTATTGGACCAACTGACCCCTGGAGAGGAGTTGGTGCTGATCAATGATCACGAGCCCAAGCCCCTCCGTTACCAAATCGAGGCGAATCAGCCGGGGTGCTTCGAGTGGGAGCCGCGAGAGACCGGCACGCACGAATGGACGGTGCGGATCCGCCGGCTCCAGCCCAGCCCTCCCCTGGGCACGATCGGGTTGCCGGAACGACTGCCGCACCTCAGCCCTTCACTGGCGGTAGGGAAACTGCTCCGTCACTTTCCCGCCTCCGGCTCGGTGCTGGCCCGCTTTGGCTTGAAGCCCGAGGCCGATGACCCCCGAACCCTGAGCGATCTGGCCCGGGACGCCAACGTGCATCTCGATCTCGTGATAGCGGCCCTGGAAGTGACGCTGGCACGCTAGGCAGGCGATAGGGAGACATGCGGCGATGGCGATAGCATTCGGCACGCGGGCGGCAACGACCGCGGGGATGCCGCAAGGAGCGGCGGCGCGGGCGCGCGCCTCTTCGGTCCCGCTCTGGTACCTGTACACCGCCATCGCCGCCCTGGTGCTGTTCTGCACCGGCCTGATTGCCCTCGCCCCGGAGGCGATGGACGGCACGCTCTCTCCCCACGTGCTGGCCCTGATCCACGTTGCCACCCTGGGCGTGATGACTACGGCGATCATGGGGGCGCTCTGGCAATTGCTGCCGGTCATTCTGGTGACTCCGGCGCCCCGCTCCTGGCTGAGCCGGACCCATTATCCGCTGTGGGTGACCGGCGTGACCCTGCTGGTGGCCGGCTTCTGGAGTGATTGGTGGCCGGCGCTGGCAGCGGGCGGCACGCTGGTGGTGCTGGGCGCGGCGCTGTTCGCGGCGGTGATGCTGTGGACCATTATCCGCGCCCCGCGCCGGCCGGTCTCCGCCTATTTCGGGGCGGCCGGCCTGATCTATCTGGTCCTGGTCGTGCTGGGTGGCCTCGCGCTGGCCGTGGATCGGGAAACCGGCCTGCTGGGGAGCCGGCTGCTCCAGGTACTGCCGGCCCATCTGCTGTTGGGCTTCGTCGGGTGGGGAGTTGGCACGGTGATGGGCGTCTCATACAAGCTCGGCCCGATGTTCGCCCTGGCCCACGTTGCCGACGAGCGACCGGGATGGCTATGCTGGGGCCTGCTCAACGGCGGTCTGGTGATGCTGGCGGTGGGACTGCCGGCCGGCTGGCCGTTGGCGGTCTGCCTGGGGCCGGGGGCGCTAATCCTACTGGCCATCCTGGTGTTCACGGCGGATACCGCGCGCATCCTACGGTCCCGCCATAAGAGAGTGTTGGAGCCGACCCAGTGGCATGCCCTGGCTGGACTGGGCTTTCTCCTCTTGTGCGGCGGGCTGACCCTGCGCGCCGCCCTGGGCGGGGTTGGCTGGTGGTTGGATGGGCGGACCGCTACGGCATTGGGCCTCCTGTTCCTGCTGGGCTTCGCGGGTCAGACGATTATGGGCTATCTGTACAAGATTGTCCCCTTCCTGGTCTGGAATCGCCGCTATGCGCCCTTGGTGGGGCGGCAAAAAGTGCCGATGATGCGGGATCTGATCCAGGACCGCGCGGCCTGGGCCACCTTCTGGCTCTACAACCTGGGGCTGCTCTGCCTGCTGGCGGCGGTGCTCTGGGAACGGAACCTGATTGGGCCGGCGGCCTCCCTGGTCGCCCTGGCGAGCTGGCTCTTTGGGGTCAACCTGGCGGCGGCGCTCCGCCCGCTAGAGAAAGGTGCGTAAGATGATGAAACAATCTGGATTGGATCTTGATGTACGCGACCTCGCGCCGCGGGAGCGGCATGAGCGGATCTTCAGTGAGCTGGCGAGCCTGGAGCGGGGAGGCAGCTTGCGGCTGATCAATGATCATGACCCCAAACCGTTGTATTACCAACTGCAGGCCGAACATCCGGCGGAGTTTGCTTGGGACGAGGAGGAAATGGGCCCGGAGCGTTGGGCGGTGATGATCTCCCGCCGGGTCCAGTAGCGATTCACGCCAGGGAAGGATAGACACGATGACCACTTCTACCGATACCGCGTCGCCCGCGGTGGTGCTCGATAACCGCGGCCTGGAGCCGCCGCAACCAATGATGCGCATTCTGGAGGCCCTGACCAGCCTGCCGGACAGCGCCACCTTGCTGGCCATCAACGAGCGGGAGCCGTTGTTCTTGTACCCCGAACTGGCCGAACGCGGCTACGGGTATCAGACGACCCCGCATCCCGACGGCAGCTTCCATATCACGATCGGGCGCCTGGACGCGGCGACCCCGGAACGACCGGTGTCGGTGCCCGACTCCGCGCCGGCTCCGGCCCGCGCGACCGTGACCGTCGATGTCCGCGAGGATCAGCGCCGGCGCAAGGAACCGTTCGACCGGATCATGACCGCGATCAAGGGGCTGGGCACGGACGAGGAACTGCTCGTGATCAACACCTTCGAGCCGATCCCTCTCTACACCGTGCTCGGGCGGCAAGGGTTCACTCATACCGCCATCCAGGCGGGGCCGGACGAATGGCATGTGCGATTCCGGCGCGCGGCGGAGTAGGGCCATGAGTGAGCTATCTCTCGTGAGCGTAACCGAGGAACAGGTCGACGCCGCCCTCTACGAGGTCTATGATCCCGAGTTGGGAATCAACGTGGTGGATCTGGGGCTGGTCTACGACGTAACGGTCAAGGAGAGCCTGGTCGAGGTCGCCATGACCATGACCACGCCGGGCTGCCCCATGCACGAGGCGATTACCGAGGGCGCGCGAACGGCGGTCGGGTTGCTGCCGGGCGTGGGGGAGGCGCGGATCAACGTGGTCTGGTTCCCCCCGTGGGATCCCAGCTTGATGAGCGAGGCGGCCCGGCGCGAATTGTGGGGATAAGAGCAGACATACTGACGAAAGGAACAGATCAATGGGCGTTGAAACCCCATCCGTGAGCACCGTCCTCTACGACGAACACGCGGCGATCGGTACCGTGCTCGGCTATCTTGACGGCGTGACCGAGGCCGTGGCCCAGGGCCGGCCGGTCGATCCGGGGATCTTCCGCGATCTGCTCAAGTTCTTCACCCTCTTCGTGGGCCAATGCCATCATGGCAAGGAGGAGCAGATCCTGTTCCCGTTGCTGCGGCATAAGTCATCGAGCACGGACATGGTGATCGCGCGGTTGGAGCAAGAGCATGGACAGGGCGTGGAACTGGCCGACTCCTTCGCGGCGGCGGTGGCTGGCTACGCGGCACATGGCATGGACGCCGCCGGCCCGCTGGTCGCGGCGGCGCGCGCCTACGCGCCGTATCTCCGTCGCCACATAGAGTACGAGAACGAACAACTCCTGGCCCATGTGGAGGAGCTAGGGTCGCCCGGCGTGCTGGCCGCCGCTCTATCCTCTTTCGACCTCTTCGAGGACGAGGTGATGGGCGTGGGGGTTCACGAGCAGTTGCACCGAATGATCGACACGCTTGGTCCGCGCGTGGAGGCGAATCTCTCTTGACCGAACCGGCGATCCGGGGGCGGGAGATCGACCGGGAGGTCGGCGCTTTTCGTGGGAGCAATCCCCATGGCTGCGTCCCGCGGCGCTACACAAGTCACGGCAGCGTGAGCCGAGCCGAGGTGGAGCGGAAGGTCATGGCGATGTATACCGACCCCAATCGGCTGCGCGCCGACATTCCCGGTACGGTCGAGGGGAATCCGGTCTTTGCCTACCATGAGGCGTTTAACCCGAATCGGGACGAGGTCGCCGATCTGGCATCGCGCTACCGGGCGGGAGCGGTTGGCGATGTCGAGGTAAAGCGAAAACTCGCGGCTGCCATCAATGGGCTGCTCGATCCGATGCGGGAGCGGCGGGCGCGCTACGACGTTCCCGGGCTGATCGAGGATCTTATCCGGGGCGGCACCTGGAGAGTACGGGAGGAAGCCGGACAGACCCTTCATGAGGTGCGCCAGGCGATGGGCCTCGCCGGCGTGTGGGATCGCTTGCAAGGCAAGGCGGAGGGCTACCGCTCAACGAGTAGGGGTGCATCCTCGGCCAACCGGGGTGAATCAAACGGAACAGTGTAGGGGGTACACTGGGAGAGAGGACAGAGCAGCCACGCCCACTCGCTCGGCCCCGCGGCGGATGGGCGTGGCGTATAGGATGTCAGGAGATATCGATATGCGAGCGGAGCGGGAGGCGCGGGGCCGTGGCGCGCACCAAGAGGATCCATGGTAATGTTGGGGGCGACTCCCCCCATATCCACTCAGACTGCCGAGGCCGCCCCCGCCCTCGTACTTGGCAACCTGGTCAAATCATACGGCGGACGGCGTGCCGTCGATTCGCTGAGCTTTAGCGTGCAAGCCGGCGAGATCTTCGCGCTCCTCGGGCCGAACGGCGCGGGCAAGACCACCACGATGGAGATCCTGGAAGGCTACCGGATCGCCGATTCCGGCTCGGTCATGGTACTGGGATGTGATCCCCGGCGGGACGCCTCGCGCCTAAAAACGCGGGTTGGGGTCATGCTGCAACAAGATGGCCTGCATCCCGGCCTTACCGCGCGCGAGATCCTGCGGCTGTATGGGCGCTTCTTCCCCAACCCCATGGACGTGGACGCGCTCCTCGAACGACTGGGCCTGCAAGATGCCGCGCGCACGCGCGCACGCCGATTGTCCGGCGGGCAGAAGCGGCGTCTGGCCCTGGCGGTGGCACTGGTAGGCCGGCCAACGCTGGTCTTCATGGATGAGCCAACCACCGGTCTGGACCCACAGGCCCGGCTCACTACCTGGGAGATCATCCGCGGGCTACGCGCCGCCGGCGTCACCGTAATGCTGACCACCCATTTCATGGACGAGGCGGAACAGCTCGCCGATCGGGTAGCGATCATCGATCGTGGGCGCCTGGCGGCGCTGGATAGCCCCCAGGCGCTGATGCGAAACACCGAGGCAGGCCAGGTGCGCCTGCGGGCGCGGCCGGGTCTGGACGTCGCCAACCTGGCGCGGCTCCCCGGCGTGCGAGAAGCGATCGAGGCGCAACCAGGCCACTACGTGCTTACAGGCGCCGACACGCCGGCCCTGCTCGCGGAGGTGACGGCTTGGTTGCGCGATCAGGGGGTAACGTTGAGCGAGATACGGGTCGGCCACCAATCGCTGGAGGAGACGTTCCTGCGCCTGACCAGCGGAGATGGGCAACTATGAGCGCGGGCATGAAATCTCCCGTCAACGGCCGCCGCCTTCTTATACGGTCCATCTGGGCCCAGACGCAGGCGGAGTTGACCCTCACCGCGCGGCGCGGCGAAAACGTGCTGATTACGGTCATCGTTCCGGTTCTGTTGCTCGTCTTTTTCGCCTCGCTCGATATAGTGCGAGTCGGCACCACGAAGCCAATTGACTTCTTGCTGCCCGGCATGCTCGCCCTGGCAGTGATTGCCACGGGCATGGTCGCCCTCGGCATCGCCACGGCCTACGAACGCTACTATGGCGTTCTCAAGCGGCTGGGTGCCTCGCCGTTGCCGCGCGCCGGCTTGATCGCCGCCAAAGCCTTGTCCGTCCTTGCGCTCGAGGTGGTTCAGATCGCACTGTTGATGATCGTCGCCGTGATCTTGTATGGCTGGCATCCGGATGGATCGTTCGCGACCCTCCTGCTCGCGCTGCTCCTTGGGAGCCTCGCCTTTGCCGCGGTCGGGCTCGCCATGGCCGGCGCCTTGCGCGCGGAGGCGACCCTGGCCGGGGCCAACGGCCTCTATCTCTTATTCCTCCTCCTGAGTGACGCCGTGCTGCCGCTCGACCATTTGCCCACGGTGTTGCAGGATCTCGCGCATGTCCTCCCGGCCGCCGCGTTGACCGACGCCCTACGCGCCGCCCTGACCGCGGGTGCCGCGTTCCCAGGCTCGGATCTGGCGGTACTGGCCGTGTGGGCGATCGTCATGCTGGCGGTAGCCATCCGTACCTTCAAGTGGGAGTGACGCCTACTACCGTCGCTCTCCTGCTCGCCGGGACGGAACGGAGTGGGCCACGGCTGACATACTAAAGGAGCAGCGGCAAATCGACGCCACTGTTTGAATGGTTGCCCGCCAGGGATACGAACCAAGGGTCAGGCGGTTCGCTCCGGCGGGCACGAGAGGAGTGCGGGTAATGCGGTGGGACAATTCTGGCGGCTCGGCCCAGGGCGGTCGATCCTGGCGACCTATTTTCGGAGTGAAAGGGCGCGCGGCCGGCGTCATTCTGGCGGCGATTCTGCTGCTGATTGGCATTATCTTCCCCCAGCGGCGGCTGGTGATGGCCGCCGCGCCCGCCGGCCGGGCCGCCGAGCGGATCGTGGCGCTCAATGGTGATGTGGCCGAGATCATCTATGCCCTGGGTCTGGGCGGCAAGGTGGTCGGCACCGACTTGAGCGCGACCTATCCGCCGGCGGCGGCGCGCTTGCATAACATCGGCTATCAGCGCCAACTCAACGCGGAGGCCATTCTCGCGCTCAGGCCCACGATCATCATCGGTACGCCCGATGCCGGGCCGCCATC
>JANWHO010000292.1 GCA_025450375.1 Chloroflexota bacterium | reverse complement strand
TCTATCCCGCTCTCAAGGCAATCTGGGATACTCTGGCTGTTCAGCATGTGGTCCTCCGCCATGGAGGGCAGGAGGTGGAACGCACCCTGAGCCTTGAGGTCTACCGGGAGATCTGGAACGATCCGCAGGCTCGGCAGTCGATCGCCTTCAGTCTGCGCGTGACCGTGATCACCGTGATCGGGCTCTTCGTCCTGTGCTATCCCATCGCGATGTATCTGCGCTTCACCCAGAGCCGCGTGGCCTCGATGTTCCGCTCGCTGTGCTTGATCCCCCTGTTCATCCCCACGATTATTTCGGCCTATGCCTTCATCTCTTTTTATCAACAGGGCAACTTTCTCGACGTGTTGCTGCAGGACGCGCATCTTGAGTCAACCGTTTTCCGGGGTCAGTTCCCGCAACTGATCGACAATGCCACCGGGATCGTGATGGCGCAGGTCTGGAATAATATCCCGATCACCGTACTGCTGTTGGGCGCCGGGCTGGGGGAGATCGACAACGCGCTAATCGAGTCCGCCCGTGACATCGGCGCCGGGTATCCCCGTATTTTCCTCAGCATTCTGCTCCCCCTTACCTTACGCCAGGCGCTGATCGCCTTCGCTCTCGCTTTTATTGGGGTGCTGGGCAGCTATAACATTCCCGCCCTGCTTGGTCCGACGGCGCCGCAAATGATCGGCCCCTTGATGGACCAGGATGTTGGGCTGCAGAAGCTGCTGGTCGCTCAGGGCCTGGCGGTGATTACCTTTGCCTTCGCCATTCTGGTCGGCCTGCTCTACGTGGTGGCGCTGGCCAGGCAGCGCGGGCGGTGAGGAGAATGCGGATGGTGAGTCCGCGGCTTCAGACGAGAAAGTGGATGCCATGGCACAAGCAACGGTAGGGGGCCGAGTCCATCCGGCGCCGGAGACGCTTGGCCTGCGAGCGGCCCTGAGCGGGTTCAAGTGGATTGCCCTGGCAGCCCTGGCCATCTTCATCGTGGGACCGCTGTTGGTGATGACTATCTGGGCGTTCGAGAGCGAGTGGACCGGGAACAGCTTGCTGCCTCAGAGCTGGACCTTGCATTGGTGGCCGGATGTGTGGAATCTCACCGGGATCACCGACGCGATCAAGTTGAGCTTGGAGACCGCCACCGTGGTGATGTTGTGCTCGACCGTGATGTGCCTCCCCGCCGCCTACGCCTTCGCGCGATTCCGGTTCTTCGGACGCCAAACCCTGCTCCTCATTTTCCTGGCCTCCAATGCCTTCCCCAAGTTCGGCCTTTATATCTCCATCCTGACCTTCTTCTACCAAATAAACTTCGTCCAGACCTTTCAGGGGATCGTGGCGATCCAGATGGTGGAGACCTTACTCTTCATGATCTGGATTCCCGCTACCGCCTTCCAGAACATCGACCGGGGCCTGGAGGAAGCCGCCCTGGACATGGGATGCTCGCGGGTGGGCACCTTTTTCCGCATCACCTTGCCGCTGGCCGCGCCCGCCATTGCCGTGGCCATGTTGCTCTCATTCGTGGCCGCCCTGGACGAATCGCAGGGCACCCTGATTGTCGGCCTCCCGCACTACAAGACGATGCCCTTGATCATGTATGATGCGGTGAATAGCTATGCCCAGCCGGAGGGCGCGGTGTTCGCCTTGATGCTGTCCATCCCTTCACTATTGCTTCTGGTGGTGGCCCAGCTTCTGGCGCGCGGCCGCGGCGTCCGTATTTTGGGAGCGTCGTGAACCATGGCTGAACTGACGCTGCGGAACCTGGTCAAGTATTACGGCAACGTACAGGCGGTGCGCGACATTTCCCTCACCGTGGCTAGCGGCGAGTTGCTATGCATCCTCGGTCCATCCGGCTGCGGCAAGTCCACCACGCTGCGGATGGTTGGCGGTTTTGAGACAGTTAATAACGGGGACATCACCATTGACGGCCGTTCCGTGGTGGCCTTGCCGCCCAACAAGCGCCCAACCGCGATGGTGTTTCAGAAATACACGCTCTGGCCTCACATGCGCGTGTGGGACAACGTGGCCTTTGGGCTCAAGCTACGCCGGCTTCCCAGGGCGGAGATCGAGAAAAAGGTGGGCGGCGCCCTGGAATTGGTCGGTCTGCCGGAAACCGCGCGCCGCTACCCGAGCCAACTTTCCGGCGGTGAACAGCAGCGGATTGCCCTGGCCCGCGCCCTGGTTCTCGAGCCGAAGGTGTTGTTGCTGGACGAGCCGCTCTCGAATCTGGACGCCCGGCTCCGGGTCAGGATGCGTGAGGAGATTAAACGCATCCAGCGCCGCACCGGGATCACCTCGGTGTTCGTGACCCACGATCAGGAGGAGGCGCTCTCGATCGCCGACCGGATCGCGGTGATGAGCAAAGGGGTGTTGGAGCAGCTCGATACTCCCAGCACTATCTATGCTCGCCCGCGCACTCTGTTCGTGGCCGATTTCATTGGAACCATGAACGTGCTGGATGGTCTGTATCGCCGCGAACTCCGGGCGGTGGAGGTGGCGGGAGCCCGGATTCCCGCCGCTGAGGGCTCCTGGCCGGACGGTCTGGCGTTGCGCATAGCTATTCGCCCCGAGGATCTAACGCCGGTGGGCCTCCAGACGCCGGGGACATTCCGCGGGCGGGTCGACGTGGTGATGGACCTTGGCCATTTCCGGCAAGTGGAAGTTGCCGTGGAGGCGGGCCCGGTGCTCAAGATGTTCGTGCCGAAGGAGAGCACGATCGGCACAGGCGAACCCATTTCGGTCGCGCCGGCGCGCTGCCTCGTCTATTCCGGGAGCGAGGAACCCGTCGAGCTGACCCTCACCAACCAACCGCATTTTACAAGCTCTTAGCTTGGGCTTAAACTGTGCTTAACATCACTCTCCGTATCATGGTTGGGAGCCGCGCGCACCGGCTTGTTCCTGGTACCGCGGGTGGTGTTGGCGGGCCGGCCCGCGGTGAAGGTTCGCGCAACGCGGGTGAAGGGAATGATCTGTACTATTGTTGTACACCGTGGGCGAGCAAGGACGCCCAGGAGCGTAGCGTGCGCGGCGGGTACTCGAGGCACGGCAGCCATGGCGATTTTTGGCTTAGCAAGGGGAGGAAACCATGAGTACGCACGACATGAGCCGTCGAGAGGTTCTGAAACGGGGCGCCCTGGGAGGGCTGGGGCTGGCGAGCATGGGCTCGCTGGCCGGAGCGATGGATCTTGGGAGCGCCTTCGCGGCCCGAGACGAGGCAGGGGTGGGTCTGCCGACCGCGCTGATCAACGCCGCCAAGAAGGAGGGTCACCTCAACACGATCACCCTCCCGGTCGACTGGGCTAACTATGGCGAGATCATGAACACGTTCCAGACTCGCTACGGCATTCACATCGCGGACGCCAATCCTAACGGCAGCTCCGCCCAGGAAATCGCCGCGATCAAGAATCTGAAGGGCCTCAACCGCGCTCCTGACGTGGTGGACGTTTCCGCCTCGTGGGCCGCGACCGGCGCCAGTGGCGGCTTGTTTACTCCGTACAAGGTAGCTACCTGGAATACGATTCCAGACAACATGAAGGATCCCAACGGACTCTGGTACGGTGATTATTACGGGGTAATCGCTTTCATGTCGAACAACAGCACCGTAAAGCACGCGCCCAAGGACTGGTCTGATTTGACCAGCCCCACCCTCAAGGGTCAGATTGCCCTCGGTGACGATCCCCGGAAGGCGGGCGAGGCATTCGCCGCTGTCTTCGCGGCCTCCCTGGCCAACGGCGGCTCCTTGAGTAACATCGAACCCGGTATCAACTTCTTCTCCAAGCTCAAGAAATCCGGCAATTTTATCCTCAGCCAGGCTCTCAACGCGAATTTTGCCAAAGGCGAGATGGGCGTGGCCATTCGCTGGGACTACCTCCTCCTGGCTGCTCGCGATGGGTTCAAGAATAACCCGGCCGTGACGGTCAACATTCCCCTCCATGGGCGCTATGCCGGCCCGTACTTCCAGGCAATCAGCAAGACCTCGCCCAATCCTAACGCGGCAAAGCTGTGGGAAGAGTATCTCTATAGCGACGAGGGGCAGTTGCTGTTCCTCAAGGGTTACACCCATCCGGCTCGCTACGCCGATCTGGCGAAGCGAAACGTCATCCCCAAGGCCCTTTCGGCGAAGCTGCCGCCCGCCTCGGCGTACGCCGGCCTCAAATTCGCCAGCCTGGCGCAGATCACGACCGCGCAGGCGGTCCTGCAAGAGCAATGGGGTCCCAAGGTCAGCGGTAACTAAGCGCGAACTCGTAGGGGAAGAAGCGGGCCGGCGCTATCCACCGGCCCGCTCTCTCCAGTAGCGTGGCTTGGCGGACGTTTCTCGGTAGGGGCACCCTTCGTGGGTGCCCTCGTGCAGGCCCCCAAGGGCGCCCACGAGGGGTGCCCCTACAACCGATGGCCCAATGGAGACATGATGGCCGAGGTCGCCGACCAGATTGCACCCGTCCGACCCGGAAGCGTGGCTGCCGCTCCCTTTCGCGCCCGATCGCGTTCGGCGCGCGCCAGGACGATGTCGTGGCTGCCGCTGGCGCCTTTCTTTCTCTACATTTTCTTATTCCTGTTTCTCCCCACGGTGTGGTTGGTGGTGGGCGCGCTCCAGGATACGTCCGGGAGCTTTACCACCGCCAATGTCCGCTCGCTCTTTCAGGGCAGTAATCTTGACGCGTACAAAACCAGTATCGAGCTCAGCCTGGCCACGTCGCTGACGGGCAGCGTCTTCGGGTTTTTCGTCGCTTACGCCATGGTCAAGGATGGGGCTCCCCGCTGGATTCGCGCCCTCCTTTCGACCTTTGCCGGCGTCGCGGCGAATTTTGCCGGTATCCCGCTGGCCTTTGCTTTTGTCGCCACCCTGGGCACCACGGGCGTAGTCACTGTTCTGCTGAATAATCACGGACTTCATATTTACCAAAGCGGCTTTACCGTCTATTCGTTCGGCGGCCTGGTCCTTGTCTACACCTACTTCCAGATGCCGCTCATGCTGCTGGTCATTAGTCCCGCGCTGGATGGCTTGCGCCGGGAGTGGCGGGAGGCGGCGGTCAGCCTGGGCGCCTCGGGGCCACAGTTCTGGCGGTGGGTGGGATTGCCGATCCTCTGGCCATCGCTGTTCGGAGCGGCCGTGCTGCTCTTTGGCAGCGCCTTCTCGGCCTATGCCACGACGGTGGCCCTGGTCGGCTCACAGATTAACCTGGTGCCGATCAGGATCGGTAGTATTCTCTCCGGCGACTTCGCCGCCGACCCGAACCAGGCCAATGCCCTGGCGGTCGGGATGATCGTGATCATCGCCGCCGTGATGATCGTGTACGCCGTGCTCCAGCGGCGGTCCAGCCGGTGGCTTCGATGAAAAAGCCGCACTTAAGCCCCTGGGATATCGCCTGGTTGGTGTTTGCCGCCCTCTATTTCCTCATTCCCCTCTACGGTACGGCGGAGTTCAGCCTTGAGACGGGGGTGGGCAAATACGGCTTTGACGCCTACCAACATGTGGTAGGCGACACCAGCCTTCAGCAAATTGATTTCAAGGATACGTTCCCCCTCTCGTTGAAGCTCGCCCTCGCCACGGTGCTCCTGAGCATCGTGCTCATGGTGCCGACCGTCTATTGGATCCATCTCAAGCTGCCGCGGGTGCGGCCGGTGATGGATTTTATCGCCACCCTTCCCCTGGTTATTCCGCCCATTACCCTCGCGGTGGGCATTTTGCAGTTGTTCCAGGCCGGCTCGCAGCAATCCAGAGGGCCGGCGCAGCTGTTGGTGGCAAACCCTTCCTCGTGGTTGCTGTCGGGCCCACAAATTCTTGCTCTCTCCTATGTGATTCTCGCTCTCCCGTTCACCTATCGATCCTTGGACGCGGGCATGCGGGCGATCGACTTGAAAACCTTGACCGAAGCTGGGCAGAGCATGGGGGCCAGTTGGTTTACCGTACTCTGGCGAGTGATTCTCCCCAATCTCCGTTTCGCGATTCTGGCCTCCGCTTTTCTTACCGTTACCCTCGTGATGGGGGAGTACACGATGGCCAGTATCATGTTGTTCAATACCTTCCCTACCTTCATGTTCGTGGTTACCACCGGCGGGGACGCGCACCAGGGCGCCGCGCTGGCGATTTTCAGTCTATTGCTTACCTGGGCCGCGTTATTGGGGATCCTTCTGTTGGGGCGTAAATCAGGACGCCGTGACGCACAAGTCGCGGGAGCGAGGTAAGTCGATGGCCGACCTGGAACTCCGGGGCCTGCATAAGCGATTCGGCGAGGTCGTGGCCTTGCAAAACCTTGATCTGGGGATTGCTTCGGGTGAGTTCGTCGCCTTCCTCGGCCCGAGCGGCTGCGGAAAAACCACGGCCCTGCGGATCGTCGCCGGATTTGAGCGGCCTGATACCGGCAACGTGCTGCTTGGCGGCAAGGACATTACCGACCTGCCGGCCAACCGCCGAGACATGGGGATGGTGTTCCAGGCATACAGTTTGTTTCCCAACCTGAACGCCCGCGATAACGTGGCCTTTGGTCTCCGCGTGCGGAAGGTTGCCGCCGCCCAACGGACAAAGCGCGCTGGGGACTTGCTGGATCTGGTTGGCCTCGCCTCGGCGGCCGGCCGCTATCCCCATCAATTATCGGGCGGCCAACAACAGCGCGTAGCCCTTGCCCGTGCCCTGGCCATCGAGCCCAGCGTCCTGC